>RPQK01000381.1 GCA_003819755.1 Acidobacteriota bacterium
GACAAACTGACAGACTGACAAACTGACAGACTGACAAACTGACAGACTGACAAACTGACAGACTGACAAACTGACAGACTGACAAACTGACAAACTGACAGACTGACAAACTGACAGACTGACAGAACTGACAGACTGACAGACTGACAGACTGACAGACTGACAGACTGACAGGACGAGAGCCAGCGACCCAGGTCCAGGAGGGACGAAGCCCAGGGCTATGCGGCCTTCATACCTTCGGGACGGGATCGCCGGCTGTTCGTCCTGTCAGTCTGTCAGTCTGTCAGTCTGTCAGTTTGTCAGTTTGTCAGTTTGTCAGTCTGTCAGTCCTGTCAGTTTCTTTCCCCATTCGCAAAACGGTTACTCTTTGACGCAAAACTGCGTTTTCTTTTCTCGTGAAACCCCGCAAGATTAGGCGTCTATGAAGAACAGACTGCTGATCCTTGCTCTGCTTCTCGCCATGTCGGGGACCGGAATTGCAGCCCCCGCCGGTGATCGCTACAAGAACTTCCTCTTTGGGGCTGACTACTATCCCGAGCACTGGCCGGAGAGTTACTGGGAGCCGGATGCCCAATGGATGAAGGAATGCGGTGTGAACGCTGTGCGTATGGCCGAGTTTGCCTGGTACCTGGTGGAGCCGCAGGAAGGCCAATTCGACTTCAAGCTTTTTGACCGGGCGATCGAGGTCCTGGCCAGGCACGGCATCAAGACCATCCTCGGCACACCAACGGCGGCGCCGCCCAAATGGCTGACGAACAAGTATCCAGAGACCCTGGCGGTTTACTCGAATGGCCAGCCCGTCGATGACCAGACACGTCGGCATTACTGCTACAACAGCCCGATCTATCGCCGTCTTTCAAAGCGAATCGTTGAGGAGATGGTCCGGCACTTCGCCGCCAACCCCAATGTCATCGGCTGGCAGATCGACAACGAATTCAACTGCCATATCAGCGAGTGTTACAGCGAGAGCTGCCGCGTCGCTTTCCGACAGTGGCTGAAGGACAAGTACCGCGACCTCAGCTCGCTCAACACCCGGTGGGGCAACGGATTCTGGAGCCAGTGGTACACGGACTGGTCACAGATCGACCTGCCGTTCCCGGGTCCGGCTCAACAGAACCCCGCCCTGATGCTCGAATTCAAGCGTTTCATCTCCGACTCGGTCATCTCGTATCAGCATGACCAGGTCGAGATCATACGCAGGCAGCGCCCCGACGATTTCATTACGCACAACCACATGTTCAAGAACATCAACTACTACGACTTCGTGCGCGACCTCGACATCTTCGCCTATGACAACTATCCCTGTTTCTGGGAGCAACCCCAGTACGGAGTGGGCGCCCAGTTGACGCTCGCCAGGGGATTGAAGGGCAGGATGATGGTCATGGAGCAGCAGACGGGACCTGGTGGGCAGACCTATCTGCTGCGCTCCCCGCGCCCTGGCGAGATGAGCCTGTGGGCCTTTCAGTCCATTGCCCACGGTGCGGACGGAATGATCCATTTCCGCTGGCGGACGGCCCGGAAGGGCGCCGAGGAGTACTGGTACGGCGTTCTCGATCACGACAACAAAAAGCGCAGCCGCTTCGAGGAGTTCAAGAAAGAGGGCCTGCAGCTCCAGAAAATCGGTTCGCAGATCTTCGATTCCAAACTCGATTCCGCCATCGCCGTCATTAAGGACTACGATGCCGAGTGGGTCTTCGACCACCAGTTCTTCACCGAAGAGGTGAACGTCGGTTCTCAGTTCCAGCACTTCTTTCAGGCCGCCTCGGAACAGAAGCAGAACATCGACTTCATAGGTTCGAACGACGATTTCTCGCGCTACAAGCTCATCTTCGGCCCGCACCTCATCCTGATGGATCAGAAACTCGCGACGAAGATTCGGCAATTCGTCGAGAAGGGCGGCGTCTTTGTGCTCGGGGCGCACACGGCAGTCAAAGACCGTGACAACGGGATGACCGACCAGACCGTCCCGATTCTGGTGGGCGATGTTTTCGGAGTGGAACGAGATGAGTTCCAGTGCTACCAGAAACCGTCCAAAGACAAGAACTCGATCCGATTCGAGGATGGTTCGACGGTGCCGGTTCACGTTTTTGCGGACAAGCTGAAGCTCGGAACGGCCAAGCCGATCGGACAATGGACGGCCGACTACCTGCGATCGACGCCGGGATGTACCGAGAACCGTTTTGGGCAGGGAACGGCTGTTTACTATGCATCGTTTTTCAACCTCGAGTCGACGCGGTATCTGCTCAGCCGGTACGCGCGCGTTCTCGGGCTGAAGCCGCTCATGACCGGCGTTCCGAAGGAAGTCGAAGTGACCAGGAGAGTCAAAGGGGACCAGGAATACTACTTCATCCTGAATCACGCCGATTCGGCCGTCAAAGTGGAGCCGGGGGCGGGATTCTCCGATCTCCTTGAAGGCAAGCCCGCCCCGGCGGCGTTTACAATGCCGCCGTTTGGGTACATGGTGCTGGGGAGGAAAAAGTAGGCAATCCGAGTGCCTCCTACAGTTAAGTTAGCGCTTATGCCCCTTCTTCCCCAGCAACTCCTGCAACGAATCGGTCAGCGTCGGGAATCGGAAGGAGAAGCGGCTTTCCTGCAACTTGGCCGGCAGCACCTTCTGGCTCGTAAGCAGCAACTCGTCCGCCATTTCGCGACCCAGGGCCGTGCGTACGGCAAAGGCGGGCGTGCGCATGAGCGAGGGCCGGCCGAGCAACCGGCCGAGCTCCTTGGCGAACTGGAGGTTGGTAACCGGGTTGGGCGCCGTCGCGTTAACCGGCCCTCTGACCGTTTCGGTCTCGCTCGCGAACCGAATGATCTCGACCTGATCCTCGATATGGATCCATGACATCCACTGCTGGCCCATGCCGAGCGGCCCTCCGACGTACCATTGGAAGGGCTGAAGCAAGCGGGGGAACGCGCCGCCGTGGGTCGACAGAACGATTCCGGTGCGCAGCAAGACCACTCGCATCCCCAGCTTCGCGGCGTTCAAGGCCTCGGCCTCCCAGGCGGCACAGACCTCGGGCAGAAATCCTCGGCCCGCTCTGCTCGACTCGTTCAGTTCCTCGTTGCCACGGTCCCCGTAGAACCCGATCGCCGATCCACTCACGAGAACAGGCGGAACTTTCTTTAAGCGGCCGAGAGTAGCCACTAGAGCCTTGGTACCATTGACACGACTCTCGTGGATTTGCTGCTTTCGTTCTTTGGTCCAGCGGCCCTCCGCAATGGAAGCGCCAGCCAGGTGAACAATGACGTCACAATCCGAGAGCAGTCCCGGATCATCAACCAGACGGGGCAGGCCTTTTGTCTCGTGCCCCAGCGCCCGCAGTCTTGTGGACAGTGCGGAGCCGATCAGTCCACTCGCTCCGGTTAGACCGTATTTCATGGTTCTTTCCTGCCCGTCAGGAGGCCGGTTTGAGGCGTAATCATTCGCACCGGGTCCACGACCAGCCCCGCTTTCTCGAGCCAGGAACTGACTTCGGCCACCGTGTAACAGTTCCCTTTCTCGGTGTTAACGAGCATATTGACGGCGAACAGCGCAGCCCAGACGGGGGACGTTCTGTCAGGTTCCAGGAAGAAGTCCTTCACGCAGAGGAGGCCGCGTGCGTTCAGATTTTCGGCGCACTTCCTTATCAGCATGGCATTCTGGTTGAAGGAGAAGCTGTGAATCAGATTTGAGACGAAAATGATGTCGTAGGGACCGCGGAGATCGTCCTCCAGAGCGTCTCCCGGCAAGGTTGTCACACGATCCTCGAGTCCCGCCTGGCTGATGTTCTGCCGGGTAATTCTGAGGGTCGCTTCGTTGTCCATGATCACGCAGTGCAGCTGCGGATAACGTCGGGCAAATTCTATTGAATAGAGTCCCGGGCCTCCGCCCACGTCCAGCAGGCGCGTCGCCCGACCAAGGACGAGGGCATCAGCCGTGACGCGCATCACCCCGCGGGCCGAGTCTGCCATGGCGCGCGCGAAATCCGCCTCGGTCGAACTGAGGTCCGGGTCAATCTGATCATCTGAGACAGGCCGTCCGCTCTTGGCCACCTGATACAACTTGCCCCAACGCGCATACAGCCTGGCATTGTGGAGGAGAATCGCGGTTCTTGGAGCGGGGGACGAGGGAAGGAGGCAGTGACGTGCGGCATCGCTGTTCTCGTATCGATCACCGGTCTTGCGTAGCAGCCTCACAGCAACCAGCGCGTCGCACAGGATCTGGAGCGCCCTCACGGTCGCCCCGAGTGCCTTGGCCATTTCCGGCACAGTCTGGGGCGATTCTTCCAGAAGTGGAAAGATGCCCAGCCGATTGGCGGTAAGAAGGACCTGGGCATCGCGGTATCCGTTTGCCATGCGGTCGATCTGCTCCGCGAAGTCGTTCGGATTCTGTGACATGAAACAAGATTACCACGGACCGAATTAGCACTTGACGACCTTGCGAGAGGGGAGGCACAAGGGTTACTGTTAGTACTAAGCCTCGTTTCTGGCGCCAGCAAGGAGTACCGATGACCAAAGGAAGAACAGCTTTATTCGTGATAATTCTCGTCGCTGTCGCTTTCCTCTCCGGGCTTCTTATCGGCTACTGGGAGGTGCGCGATGCCCGCCAGAGTCTGGAGATCGCCGAGCAGCAGCGCGACAGCCTCCGGCTGCAGGGGCAACTGTCCCGCATTCGGGACCTGGCCGCACTGATGTACGTTGAAACCTCAAGACGAAACTATGGTCTCGGTTCCGAATATGCCGATCGGTACTTCAAAGAAGTCGAACGCCTGGGCAAGTCCGGGGTTCCGGATCCGATTCGCAGTTCGATGACGGAGTTGATGGGACGGCGGGAAGCGGTAACCGCGAGTCTCGCCCGAGCCGAACCCGGGGCCACTCAGCAGGTTCAAGCCCTCTTCCTGGATACCTACCACCGCACCCAACTCGAGGATGCCGGCCAGGCGTCCGCTCGCCCCGAGTAGGGCGGACACTTGTCTTGCCGGGCGGACATTTGACAACCTGCTCAGCGGCGGTTGAGTGGTTCGCCGTTTTTTGGCGAGCTGTATCGAAACCCCGCGGCCCTGAAGGGGCGAGCGAACTGCTCGCTGACACTCGCACCTCACTGGGCCGCGGGGTTTCGATACAGCTCGCCAAAAAACGGCGAGCCACTCAACCGCCGCTGATCTTACAGCCATTCCCTGTCGCCGGCCCCAGCCGCTTCTTTGGCACGGCTCGTGCTATCGCCCCTCCATGATCCGCGACAATGCCGCAATGGACCGACCGGTGAAGCAACGGGGCCCGGTCCGCCGAATTCTGCCGCTGCTCCTGATTCTTATCCCGCTGGTGGCGATCGGGGCCGCTTTTTATCCTTCGCTCTCGCGCTGGGTGGCAGCCGATCGCTCGATTGACGGCTCCAGGCTAAGAACCACGAAGGTGGAGCGGGGCGACCTTCTGCGTGACGTCGGGGTCCAGGGGAAGATCATCGCCGCTTATCACCCGACGCTGGTCAGTCCCGCACAGGGAGTTGTCGCTCTCGCCGTAAGAGCTGGAGACCTGGTCAGGACCGGAAGTCTGCTCGCCCGAATCAGCAGCCCGGAGCTTCAAAACCAGCTGGAACAGGAAAGATCCCGCCTGCTCTCACTGAGGGCCGATCTGGACCGTCAACGGATTTCGGCGCGGCAGACGGCGGCGCAGAACCAGCGGGACATCGACCTGCTTGTCCTCAAGCTGAAAGCTAACGAACGAGCGATGGAAAGAGCCAAGGCCCTGTATGAAGAGCGTCTGGGCAGTCAGATGGACTTTGAGAAAACCCGGGACGAGGTGGAGCTCGTTGGAGTGGAACTGCGTAACTCCAGGGAAAAGGACCGACTGGAGAAAGAGACTCTCGATTTCGATATACGAAACCGCGAACTGCAGGTCGAGCGCCAACTGCTGGTCGTGAACGACCTCGAACGGAGGGTTTCAGAGCTGAGCGTTGTCTCCCCCGTCAACGGACTCGTTTCGAAGATCGAGGTCCGTGACAAGGGGACAGTACAGCCGAATCAGCCGCTCCTCGATGTCGTTGACCTATCCGAGTTCGAAGTCGAGATCGACATTCCCGAGGAGTACGCCGACGAGTGCGCGGTCGGAACCAAGGCGGTGGTCGACTACAACGGCGTCGCCTTCCAGGGAGCCCTCCGCTCCCTGTCGCCCGAAGTGGAAGCCAGCCAGGTGAAAGCCATCGTGGCTTTTACCGAGGGCGCCCCGTCGGGCCTCAAGCAGAACCAGAGAGTGAATACCCGCCTTGTGTTGGATGCCCGCCGCAATGTCCTGAAGGTGGCCCGCGGGCCGTTCCTCGAGAGCCTGGGGGCGCGTCAGGTCTACGTCGTTCAGGATGGGCTGGCCGTTCTTCGCGCCGTGCGGGTTGGCACAATCAGTGTGTCGGAAATAGAAATCGTTTCCGGGCTGGATGAGGGCGAGGAAATCGTCCTGTCAGATCTGACCCGGTTTGAGGGAGCACAGAGGATCCTGTTGCGATAGGAGCTTAGACGATGCTGAAGATGGAAAAAGTGAACAAGGTCTACCGGACGGACATGATCGAGACCCACGCTTTGAATAGCTTCGATCTGGAAGTAAAGGCCGGGGAGTTTGTGTCGGTTATGGGCCCCTCGGGATGCGGAAAGACCACGTTCCTGAACATAGCCGGTCTTCTCGATACCTTTGACGGAGGTCGCTACTCGTTGGACGGCGACGATGTCTCCCGCCTGACCGACGCCCAGATGTCGCGGATACGAAACAGGAAGATTGGCTTTATCTTTCAGACCTTCAACCTGATTCCCGATCTGGACGTGGTTGACAACGTCGATGTCCCGCTCCGTTACCGGAAGGTCAGCGGGCAGGAAAGAAAACGGGCGATAGAAGAAGCTTTGATGACAGTCGGCCTCACCTCCCGGGCCAGTCACTATCCCTCCCAGCTTTCCGGGGGTCAGCAGCAGCGGGTCGCAATTGCCCGGGCGCTTGTCGGCAAGCCGAAACTCATCCTGGCCGATGAGCCGACCGGGAACCTGGATTCCTTGATGGCGAGGGAGATTCTCGATCTGCTGGGGACCATTAACCGCGAGGGGACCACGATCATCATGGTGACTCATGACCCGGAGCTCGCCGCCCGGGCGGGACGACAAATTCACCTTCTTGACGGTCGCCTGATCGACCTGCAGGCGGACCAGGTGATACCCCTGTACCGAGCCCGCAAGTCTTTCCCGGCCTCGATTTAAGGCGCGGAAAGGACCTCAGGGACCTCAAGGAC
>RPQK01000382.1 GCA_003819755.1 Acidobacteriota bacterium
CGCCCCCGCCACCCCCACCCAGGTTGGCCTGTGACGTGCCCTCGCCCCAGTTCTTGGCGAGCCGGTACAGTGAGACTGTTCGCGCCAGCGGGGTATTGTTGTCGGAGTTGGTCTGCCGGAGGGTAAGGCTGACAGCCTGAATGGTCGACCCCGGGGGGATGATGCGCACGTCGAAAGCCATGACCCCGCGCACGATATGTCCGTCTCCGGTCCGGCCAGCAAAAACACCAATTCCGGCGCCGTTGCTCAGGGAATCCGATTTCTCGTACAGGGTATTGTCTTTGATCGGGTTAAGCTGCACCAGCTCGGCCCTGAGGACAGCGCCCGAGATCCATGCAAGGACGGCAATGACAACTGACGTTTTTCCAAGGCTTGGCATCGATTTTTCCCTTGAGTTGCGGTTTTCTCCCCATGGCGCGGGTGGCGCGACGCAGACATGCCTTTGACAGCATTTCGCGTCGCGCCAGCACCGCCTACCGTCGCGTCCTTGGGGCTGCTACGGCCCGGCGACCGGAGTCACCGGAAGAGAGGTGAACAGACCCGCGTTGGAACCGAGCTCGAGGGAAATGGCGGAAAACGAACCGTCCCCACTCGAGATTTCCACGGTGCCAAGGAAATTGCTCGTGTTCAGGTTCTGGAACAGCTCGTTGACGAATTCGGCGATCCGGCCGTTGGGCGGAATAGTCCGCTGAACCGTCGCATCATTGCCGAGCGATGCGCCGTTCTCGCCTCTGGCCTGCAACGTGACCGCTATGGGGAACGTCTCGAGGTTACGAACGGCGATCGCCGTATTGATGTCGGAGCTGCGTCGCGCCGGAGTGATCGCGCGCCGCAAAGACGCGCCCGAGCCGAAACCAGCAATTCCGACCGGCAGCTGGAAGCGAACGATCCCTCCAACCGGCACGTTAGAGATAACCTCGCTGGACCCTGCGATGAGGTCACCCTGCCCATTGGTCATAAACGTGACGCTGCCCAGCGGCTGGATGGAGAAGTCCACTTCGGACGCCGGAGCTCCGGCGCCGCTCCCGGTAAGACCGATCGTCAGGGGCTGTCCGTTGGCGTCGAAGAAATAGACTGTTCCTTCTGCCGTTGCCGTCGAAGATGGGTTGGTGAGGACCACCGACGAGGTGACTCCCCCTTGCCCGCCTCCGTTGCCGAACTGCGGGAAAGACTGAACCACTCCCGGTTTTGGAATCTGTCCCCGAATTTCCCCGGACGGGTAGGTCGGCGAGTGGACATTGACATACAAGCCTCCGGCGCGGAGGTCGTCAAGGAAATCGGCATAGCGATACGTGTCGGTAAACCTCGTGTCCCCCGCGGTCGCCCGGTCGAAGATCAGAGTCGGGGTAGCGAAGCCGAAGACAACCGAACCGTCGGTGCCGGCCGCCGCCGCGTGGATGTGAGCGGCCGACGCACTCGCGACGTTGTGGGAGCAGCCCACAGTGAAAGCAGAGTCGTCAGGGCTGAGAACCGCCATGCAGCGCCCGGTGGCGGTGCTCGTGACGTTCCCGGTTTCCTGGCTCGCCTCGAGCGGGAATGACACTGCGGAGTCCGCTCTGGGGCCGATCTGCCCCCGTATCTCCCCCCCGGGGTAGGCAGTCGAATGAACGTTAACATAAAGGTTCCCCGCCTGGAGATCCGTCAGCTCGGCGGCAGTCAGCTGGAAGAGGCCTCTGAATGGTGACACCGCCGAGTCGAAGGGGTGGATAATTCCTCCGTTTGTCCCCGCCGGAGCCCGATGGATGTGGGCCGCAGTGACATTTTGGACCGTGTGGCTGCAGATAACCTCGAACGCGTTTCCATCAAGGCGGCCGAGGCATTGCCCCGTCGCAGTGCTTGTTATATTTCCTGGCTCCTGCCGCGGACTCATCGGAATGTCAAAGATCTGAGCCGAAGCCGTTCCCGCCAGCCCGAACACAACCGCCAACCCGAAACCTGCCAGTTCCTTTCTCATACTTCCTCCAGAAATAACAGCAACAATCTGCTTCTCGAGGTGGAGAGCACCCTTCGCACTGGAGCCTCACCCCGGGGCGAAGTGCTGCCTCCGGGACGGAAGCTGTTCCAGCGTCGGTCAGGCGGATCACCGCCGCGAGTCACTTGTCAGTTGTCGACGCAATGTCGAGATCGGAATTACGAGTGGGGTCCTAATTGGAGCGAGCCTGGGAGCGGATCCTGAACTCGTTATTTCTCTCATCTTAAAGCAAATCGACCGCGCACGTCTATGCTTCAAACCGCGTTGCCGCTCCCAGTGGTGGGGGGTGCCTCACGCCGGAGGCCTGAGAGGAGAGTAGCCGGGGGTGGAGCCGTTTTTTCGGCGACACCCCCGGGAAACAGGCAATAAAATCCCCCACTCCGGCAGGAGTGGGAGGAGGGACTCCTCGCACCCCTGCCGGGGTGCGTTCTCGCTTCTGCGTCGTTATCCGGGGGTGTCGCCTGAAACACGGCTCCACCCCCGGCTACTCTCCTCTCACGCCTCCGGCGTGAGAGAAGGAGCGAGGGGCGGCCGATCATCCTCAGTCTCACGTGTGGGGCACAGTGAGGAGCATGGGGCGCGGGAATCTGGCCTTCAGCAGCCGTCTTATGCCGTGTGTCGAGACCTCGCTGAGTAGTGACCCTACTTCTTGATGGACTGGAGCTTCACTTTCACCACGACCTTATGCAGCGGCCCGGGTTGATTGGGGTGGCAGTTCGGCAGATGAGCGTGCTCGGGATAGAAGACGGCGAAGCGGCCGGGATTCATTGCGATTTTCTGGTATTGCGGGGGCTTCAGGTAAAACTCGATATCCTTCGATTCGTCATAGGGCTTGGAAACAGTCAACCCTTGCTGAGGGGTTAAGGCGATGAATTCCTCCCCGGAGATCAGGTATTGAATATCAAGGTACAGTCGATGCGCTTCGAATTCGGCGCTCTCGATGGGCCGGGACTGGTTCCGCTGAACCAGGGCATACATGTCGTCACCGTGTATCTCTTGACGGCCGGTTTCCAGTTTCTGCAGATCGGCTCTCATGAGAAAGTGAAAGGCATCGGCCATCGGGAGAAGGCTCCGATGCTTCTCCCAGTTCCGCAAATCGTCGCTGATGATGTCCATCAGCTTGGTTTTGACGTCTGGTTGCTGAAAAACCGCCCGGCCTGCGTAAGCCAGCGGCCCGCTTCCGGTTGCGGCCAGCAGTGCGACAAATGTTCGACGTGAGAGTGTAGTCATAAGATCCTTCCTTTTCAGCGTTGGGTTTCTGGGCGACATACGGGGCCATTGCCGGGCGGCATTGATCGATGCCACTCAGTCAAGGCTTTCGACAATCGGTGGACGATTTTCCCCATCGTCCCCAGAGACTCTCGCCTGGTATTCATCGCCCATATTCTCCAACGGCTCAACCTTACGACATGAGCACGCCGCCGTCGATACCATAAGCCTGACCCGTGACGAAGCTCGCCTCGTCGGAGCAGAGGTAAAGAGCAAGTGCCGCAACCTCCTCCGGCGTGCCCATTCGACCGATGGGCTGGTATTCGGACAGTTTGCGCCGCATCTCGGCTTCGCGGCCCGGGTAGTGTTCGGCCAGAAAGCCATCCACGAAGGGCGTGTGAATGCGGGCCGGGCAGATGCAGTTGCAGCGGATGCCCCGCTTGACGTAATCGAGCGCGATTGATCGAGTCATGGCGAGCACCGCCCCTTTACTCATCGAGTACGCAAAACGGTCAGTCAGACCAATAAGCGCGGCGATCGACGCCATATTGAGGATCACACCGCTTCCCTGGTTGACCATGATCGGGATCGCGGCCTTGGAGCACAGGTAAACGCTGGTAACATTCACGCGGTAGACGCGGTCGAGATCGTCCAGAGTCGTTTGCTCGATCGCCCCAATGTGGGAGATGCCGGCGTTGTTCACGAGAATGTCGAGACGCGGGTGACCAGTTCGTAGCTCCTCGAAAAACGCGTCGACCTCCGCCGGCTGCGACACGTCGCAGCAATATACTGTCGACGCCCCTCCGGCCTCTCGGATGGTCGCTGTAACAGCCTCCACCGCGGCGGCATTCCAGTCGACAGCCGCCACATCAGCTCCGCTGCTGGCGAAAAGCCGGGCAATCGCGGCCCCGATACCTGAGCCCGCGCCAGTCACAATCGCGACCTTACCTTCCAGACTGAACATTTTCAGCTCCCTTTCGGGGTCTAGACTCCCCCGTGAAGCTCGTTTCATCGCCCTCCCCCCTGGCTTGTCGTCGTCTCTATGGGGAGTGTGATAGCCGATGGCCGTGATTTCGACCGATAAATGCGTTGTGTCGCCGGCTTGAAATCCTCGGCATTGGCCTTGGGAATATCGACAAAGGTTTGAGGATTCCGATCAACCAGCGGAAACCAGGAGCTGTGGATTTGGAGCATGACCCTGTGCCCCCGCCGAAAACAATGGGCGACGTCACCAAGCTCGAAAGAGATCCGATCAGGTTCGTTCGGAACAAAGGGCTCGGGCTTTTCAAAGCTCCGGCGAAATTTGCCACGGAAAGGTTCGCCCCGAACCAGCTGTTGATATCCGCCCATCCGTACGCGGTTGGGAGGGGCTGGATCCGGCCCCTTCCATTCGGGAGTCGGGAGATCCGAGGGATAGACGTCGATCAGTTTTACGACGAAATCGGAATCCGTTCCTGAGGTAGAAACGTGAAGATCGACCTGGATCGGCCCGAGTACGGTGAGGTCTTCCTCCAACACGCTCGTCTGGTAGGTGAGGACATCGGTCCGTTTCCACGCAAAACGCTGGTCCTCGGTCATGTAGTCGCGCTGCATTCCCATCTGCACGTGGCCGATATAAGGCACGGGCCGGTTGGGGTCGCTCACGTATTGATCGGACGCATCACCCTTATCGGGAGCGGAAGTCTCCAACCGCCCCCCTGCGGCCAGGTAATAAGTGCGGGGTTGCAGTTCAGCCGGCGGCCATGTCGGAAAGGAGCGCCACCGATTGGTTCCCGTCTCGAAGATCGATGCCTCAGGCAAATCCCGCACCTTCGCGTCCTTGAGGTAAAAGAGGAAAAACGGCAGCTCTATGTTCTCGCGGTACCAGGCGGCAGTGGGCTGGCCGAGGTCGATATTCCCGACCCTGGTGCCCTCGCCTCGCGACCAACCTCCGTGAGTCCACGGCCCCATTACCAGCCGGTTGCTGGTTTCAGGGCTGTGCGACTTGATCGTCTTGTAGGTGCGCAGAGGCCCCATTAAGTCCTCGGCGTCAAACCATCCGCCTACCGTCAGCACCGCGGGGGTGATCTTCTTGAAGTGGCGCCAGATGGATCTCGCATTCCAGAAATCGTCGTAGACGGTGTGCTCCAGATTAATCCGCCAGTGCGGGTTGGCGTTCAGCCCGTAGCGCTCGGCCCCGTTCCATAGCGGGCCCAGATTCAGGAAAAACTCGTAGCCATCCGGTGTTCCGTAGTCGAAGGGGACCTGAGGCCTCGGCGGTTGCGGACCGGCATCCCTCTCCTTGAAAAACGAATAGAAGCCGAAATTAGCAGCCAGCATGAAAGCGCCATTGTGAAAGGAGTCATCGCCGAGGAAATAATCAGTGACGGGGGCCTGCGGCGACACGGCCTTCAGAGCAGGATGGGCACCGATCATTCCGGCGGACACGTAGAATCCCGGATAGGAAACTCCCCACATCCCGACCCGGCCGTTGTTACAGGGGACATTCTTGACCAACCAGTCGATCGTGTCCCAGGTATCGGTGCTTTCGTCCGTGTCGGCCTTTTCCCGCTTGTCCGGCTGGTGCGGACGAACTTCGATCCACGTCCCTTCGGACATGTAGCGACCGCGCACGTCCTGATAGACAAAAATGAATTTGTCCTTCATCGCCTGGTCGGACGGTCCAAGCGCGGTCCGGTACTGATCCACGCCGTAGGGGCCGACCGAGTAGGGCGTCCGAAGGAGCAGAATAGGGTAAGGCGTCTCACACGTCTTTGGCACGTATACCGAAGTGAAAAGCCTGGTGCCGTCACGAACAGCGATCCGATACTCGTATTTCGTGTAGTTTGTCCGAGCGAAATCAGTGGTTTCGGCCGGCTGCTGTTGCCCGACCGCTGGGGTGACGATCACTGCCGCGAGGAGGATCGTCAGAAGGTATCGTCGATTCGAGAAGCTCATCAGCTCTGCCCCTCCCACAAAAGCATGTTGCGCGGGTGACAGTCTCTCATGAATCTCGGTCTGAGTCAGCCGATGGGTGGAGTACAATTCGCGGCGAAGAGGTGACGAAATGAGACGAGCTTTTGTCCGACTGCTTGCATTCATAGGCGTCATTCCCACTGTGATGGCTGAGGCTCCGCCCCCGAGGCCGCAGGAGCTTGCCCACACATTCTCGATCGTGGCGCGCGATCCTCGTACAGGAGAGATGGGCGTGGCCGTGCAATCGCACTGGTTCTCGGTAGGAACAGTGGTGGCCTGGGCCGAGGCTGGCGCAGGGGCCGTGGCGACCCAATCGTTCGTCCAGCCGAGCTACGGGCGTGACGGGCTGGAGTCAATGCGAAAAGGGACCGTGGCTGCTGACGCCCTGTATCAACTGCTGAAGGCCGACGTCGCTCGCAATGTCCGCCAGGTGGCGTTTGTCGATGCGAAGGGAAACGTCGCTGTCTGGACGGGATCACACTGCATTGATTCAGCCGGTCATATCGCGGGCGCCAGGAAAAGGGAAAGAAGGATCGACGGCGCCCCGAACGACGGCGCAATCCATGTCGGCCAGGGATATTCCGTACAGGCCAACATGATGGTCAACGACAGGATCTGGCCAGCCATGGACAAAGCGTTCAATCAGAAGAAAGGCGACCTCGCCGACCGTTTGCTCGCGGCCTTAGACGCGGCACAGGCAGCCGGTGGGGACGCGCGGGGCAGGCAGTCGGCGGCGCTGGTCGTGGTGAAAGCGAAGTCGAGCGGTAAGCCGTGGGAAGACCGCGTTTTCGACCTCCGGGTTGAAGACCACGAGAGCCCGCTCGTTGAGCTGCGTCGATTGGCCGGCATCGCTCGTGCCTATCAGCACATGAATGCCGGAGATCTCGCGGTCGAGCACAAAGACAACGAAGGGGCGCTTCTCGAGTATGAGGCCGCGGTTAAGCTGGCCGCCCTAGTCTTCATCACCTCAATTTCGAAGAGCCACCACGGGCGAGATGCGCGCCGCGCGAAGCGCAGGAAGCGAGGTGGCCAGCAGGACGACGAGCAGCATTCCCAGCGTCGCTGCCGCGAACGTCAGCGCGTCCGTCACG
>RPQK01000383.1 GCA_003819755.1 Acidobacteriota bacterium
GGGCGTCCCGCCGGCGCTCCCAGGGGACCCTTGATTTTCAGTTAGTCCACGGGCCTACCTCTTCGCCGCCTTCGCCAGCAGTTGCTTTGCGGGCTGGTAGCCTTTGCGGGCCGCCTCCCGAACGTAATTCCAGCCTTCTTCCGTTTTCATCGCGCGCATTTTCGTAACGCCGGCGTTGTAGAGCAGTTCCCCCGTACGATCTCCTTTTTGCAGGGCCTCTTCAAGCGTCCTCTCCGCCTCGGCATTCCGCTCAAGATTTGAGTAACAAATGCCCAATTGCAGGAGATTTTCGGCTGATCTCTCTTGCTTGATGACGGCTTCCCACTGCACCGCCGCTTCCCGATAGCGCTCGAGCCGAGTCAGGCACCCGCCCAGGTTCTTTCGCGCCCAGAACACGGTGGCCGGGTCATGGCTGCCGGTTTTCTCGAGGCCTCGAACGTAATCGTTCACGGCGCCGCTCAGATCTCCCGAACGTTCCCTACTGTAGGCCAGATTAAGCGAATACCTGGGCTCGGCGGCATTACTGCGCACCAGCCACGAAAAGACGCGAATAGCGCCGGCCCAGTTGCCCTGATTCATTAATCTCGTCGCTTGTTCCAGCCTGATTTCACGGGAGATAACCTCCACCTCGGGATCGTCACGTTTGATCGCCCGGGCGCGCTCGAGGTGTTGAATCGCTTCATCGGTCTTGCCCAATTCCCGCAGGCAGGTCGACATGAGTTTCAGGAGTTGGTGGTTCAGGGGATAACTGAGCTCGACCTGTTCGAGGAGATCCAGGGCTTCCTGCCAGCGCGCTTGGCTGATATACAGGTAGGCTCTAGTCAGTATTTCGTTTTGGACTGCGTGGGGAGCCCCGCGTAGGAGCTCCAGGGCGGAAGCTGGATCGCCCTGCTGCGTCTTGATCCACGCGCTTTTTTCACGGGCTTCAAGCCTGGTCGGATCCTGCCGGAGAGCTTCCTCGTAGAGCGCGAGTGCTCGTTCGCGGCGACCCGACCTGGACAGGAGGTCGGCCAGGAGCAGCTTGCCGGTAACGAACTCGGGGTTATTCTTGACGGCCGGTTCAAGCAGCTCAACAGCCTTCGACACTGAACCCCGGGTCGATGCCCCGAGTGCCCCGGAATAGCTGGTGAAAGCCGCCATCAGCCGGTCGGCTTTCGCCTGATATTCTCCGGCCAGTTTTGCCTGTTTGAAACGCTCGTAGAGGCGGGCCAGGGCCGAGTAGTAGAGAGGGTTTTCGGGATCAGCTTCAACCGCCATGTCCAGATATTCGAGTGCCTCGCCGTATTTCTTGTCATGCCGTTTGACTTCGCTCAACTCGAATAAGAGCCGCGCGTTTCCTGGGTCGTCTCTGACGGCGGCTTTCATCTGCTTATCCGACTCCTCGTGCCGCCCGTTCAAACTGAGAAGAAGCGCGTAAAGCCGCCTGGACTCGGCTGTCGGTTTTCCCTTTGCGACCGCTTCGGCGGCGCTCTTGAGCGCCTCCTCTTTCCGGCCCTGCAGAAGCAGCGTCAGTGAGAGGTTGTGCAAGAGAGTCGAATCGTCAGGCTTGCGCGACAACGCTTCCGAAAAATGGCGGGCGGCTTCGGAATGATTCCCGAGAGCAAGCGCCGCTTCCCCGAGAGTGCGCAAAATGTCCGGGTCGCCGGGGTGATTCAAAAGCAGCCAACGGAGCACGCCCTCGGCGCCCTTGGCGTTTCCCAATCGAATTGCCAGGTGAGCCTGCCGAAGTCGGAGCTCGGCGTATTCCGGGTACTTAGCCGCCGCCTGGTTCAACAGACGCAGGGCGTCCGGCCATTGATAAGTGGCAATCAGCTGATTGGCCTGAGCCAGATAATCCTCCGCCGATTGCGCCAGCCCAGCCGAGCAGGCAAAAACAAGCACCAGGTTGAGACAAATAGCCGGTCGCATGGTTGACGAGTATTGTAAAACAGCAGGAGCTTCGGGAGTGCATTTCCCCGGGAGGAAAGTGTTACGCTGGAGCGATATATGGCACAGATCGTGGTGAAATCAATCGGGCCGCTGTACAGGCAGGAAATCGAGGGCGGAGTCCATCGCTGGGCGGCTGACGAGCCGAAGAGCTCCGGCGGACAAGACGCGGGGCCGACGCCCTATCAGCTCCTGTTGAGCGCGGTCGGCAGCTGCATGTCGATAACGGCACAGATGTACGCCGCCAGAAAGCAATGGCCGCTCGAGGGGGTCGAGACAGCGGTCGAAGGGCGGAACCGGGAAGCTGGGTACGAGATAACGCTCTCGATGCGATTCAGCGGCCCCTTGACGCCCGAACAGCACGCCCGCCTTGCCGAAATCGCCGGACGTTGTCCGGTAAAAAGAACACTCGCGGGCGCGGTCACCTTCACGGTCATCTGAAAAAGACCTCAAGGATCTCAAAGACCTCAAGGACCCTGAACGCCAATCGGACTCACTCGTTGTCCTTGAGGTCTTTGAGGTCCTTGAGGTCCTTTCCAGTCCTTCTAGATATCGAAGTACATCGCAAACTCGTACGGGTGCGGCCTTAACCGAATCGCATCCACCTCGCGGCTGCGCTTGTAGCTGAGCCAGGTCTCGATGACGTCGGGCGTAAACACGTCTCCTTTCAACAGGAAGTCGTGGTCCTTCTCCAGGGCATCGAGAACCTCCTCCAAGCTGCCCGGCGTTGATTTCACCTTGGCCTTGTCCTCCGGTTCCAGGTCGTAGAGATCCTTGTCCATCGGATCGGGCGGCATGATCTTGTTCTGAATGCCGTCGAGCCCGGCCATCATCATGGCGGCAAAAGCGAGGTAGCCGTTGGCCGAAGGGTCAGGCGACCGGAATTCGAGGCGTTTGGCCTTTTCGCTTCTCGAGTACGCCGGGATTCGGATGCAGGCACTGCGGTTCCGCTGCGAGTAAATCAGATTGATCGGTGCTTCGTAACCGGGAACCAGCCGGCGATACGAGTTGGTGGTCGGCGCACAGATCGCCAGCAGGGCAGAGGCGTGCTTGAGCAGACCGCCGATGTAATAAACCGCCTCCCTGCTGAGGTCCGCGTATGTCCCCGCCTGGTAGAACACGTTCTTGCCGTTCTTCCAGAGGCTCTGGTGAACATGCATACCGGAACCGTTGTCCATGAAGATCGGCTTGGGCATGAGCGTGACGGTTTTGTTGTGACGCCGTGCGACGTTCTTGATCACGTACTTGAACTTCAGGAGCTTGTCCCCCATGGCAAGCAGCGTGTCGAAGCGGATGTCAATCTCGCACTGCCCCGCGGTCGCCACCTCGTGGTGATGAACCTCGGCCGCAATCCCGATCTCCTGCAAAGTGAGCATCATCTCGGTTCGGATGTCTTGCAGACTGTCCATCGGCGCAACCGGGAAGTAGCCTTCTTTGTAGCGGGGTTTGTATCCCAGATTGGGCTCCTCCTCGCGGCCGCTGTTCCAGAAGCCCTCGGCCGAATCGATGAAGTAGTAACCCTTGTTGTAGGTCTGATCAAAACGGACCTCGTCGAGGATGAAGAACTCGGGTTCCGGGCCGAAATAGGCGGTGTCCGCAATGCCGGTGGAGACCAGGTACTTCTCGGCCTTCTGGGCAATGAAGCGGGGATCGCGCGAGTACGGTTCGCCCGTAACCGGGTCGCCGACGTTGCAGATCACGTTCAAGCTGCGGACCTTGGTGAACGGGTCTTCAAAGCAGGTGTTCGGGTCCGGGAAAAGCAGCATGTCGCTTTCCTGGATCTGCTGGAAGCCCCGGATGCTCGAACCGTCAAAGCCGAAGCCTTCACTGAAGCTCTCCTCGGTCATCTGGTTCGCCGCCACCGTGAAATGCTGCCAGAGACCCGGCAAGTCCACAAACCGAAGATCCACCACCTGAATTTCGCGATCCTTGATCCACTTCACCACCTCTTTGGCATCCATACGTGTCCTTCTCCTCGTGAAGAGTTAACCGCAGTACTACCACTATTTGAACATGTGATAAACATCCACACTTTACATTACAGATTGCCATAATTCAATCCGATTTTGCAGGGTGTAATCAGCAAAGTTGACAGGTGTGAAAGGCGCACTTGACAGTTGACGACTGGAATCCCTGCCTGACCGACAATCGAAACACAGCGCAAGCGCAGCGCTTCTTGCGGAGCGACGCGGCCCGAACCGTGGGCAGCCAAGTGATCAGGAGTGCTGACTGTTCGGGCCGAGTCGCTCCGCAAAGAACGCGCGCACGCGGCTGTGTTGATGTGTTGGTAGGACGTGAAACGAGCAGGAAACGGGGGCGCGCCGGTGACGCGCCCCGTGGCAGGATCAAATAGGGTCAGAGAAACTCAGCGGCGCTTTGCGACGACGCCCATAACCAGAGAAATCAGGACAAGCAAGCCCGCCATGACGGCGGCAATCGTGAGACTCCCCTGGACGGTGCCGGTTGCACTGAGGTTCCCGATGTATTTCGGCACGAACGTTCCGCCGAGCAATCCAATCGCGAAGATGATCCCGAAAATACTGCCGTAAAGGCTCGAGTCGAACTGAGCGAAGGTCACTCCGACGATGGTCGGGAAAATGGGGGCAAAGGCCAGGCCGACGAGCAGAACAGCCAGGATCCCGAGCCCGGCCGACTGGGTCATGATCATCATCACGATGGCGCCGAGTGAGACCAGGGCGGCAACAGCGATCACCCGGACTCCGATGGCGGTCAGGTTTTTGATTGCGGAACTGATAAACCGGCCGGCCATCATCGCAACGCCGAACAGGCTCAGAACCATGCCGGCCCAGAAGGCCACATCTCCGGCCGACATCTCTTTGCCGAACAGTTCCTCCATCAGCCGTCTAATCCACATTCCCATGGAGACTTCGAGCGAAATGTAGCAGAACAGGGCAAGCGCGGCGACGAGCACCGGGATCCTGCCGAGCAGAGACACTGCCTTGCCGAACTCGAAGCCGCTCGGGACTTGCGGATACTGGGCCATCAAGGAAACAACGAGGAAGACGAGCACCAGGACGCCGAACACCGAGAGAGAGACGGAGTAGCTGATGCCCATGGTTCTGAGAAAAAGAGTAAACAGGAAGGGCGTCAGAAGGTAGCCCATGCCGAAAAACGCGTTCCCGAAGTTGCTGGCCCTGGCGGGGTCTTTCCCCTGGAACAGGACCACGGGAATAAGGGTGTTGCCAACCGTGTTGCACGACATCGCGCCGACGCCCAATAGAACGCACGCGGCGAAAGCGGTCGTAAAAGTGCCGGCAAAGGCCAGCAGAAAGATGCTCGCACTGGTGACGACGAAACCGACGATCGCGACCGGCTTGTAGCCGAATTTGTCGACTGTCGGGCCGATCAACAACTGCACGATGCAACTGGTCAGGAAAAGGGCCATGCCCAATGAACCGAACTGAGCTTCGTTGATGTTCAACGCCGCCATCAGATCGCTCGAAATGGCACCGAGGATGATGAAACAGATGGCCAAAGTGAAGACAGCCATCAGGGCGACCACCGTGACGATCCTGTTCTGCATTCTTCGCCTCCCTGTGGAACGGAACCAGTGAACTTCTGTCGTTGAATAAAGCGAGACTGCTTGACGCCAGTATTCTCAACATACGAAGTGCAAAAAGCAAGACGAAGTGCGGTACGTCGCGCAGGGAACTGACAGACTGACAGACTGACAAACTGACAAACTGACAGACTGACAAACTGACAGGCGGACGACAGGCAGGCCAAAAAAGCGAGATCAGGGAACTCTCTCCGTCAGGTCTGCCCCTGTCAGTCTGTCAGTTTGTCAGTCTGTCAGTTTGCCAGTCGGTCAGTTTGTCAGTCTGTCAGTTTGTCAGTCTGTCACAGTCTGTCAGTGTGTCAGTTTGTCAGTCTGCCAGTCTGTCAGTTTGTCAGTTTGTCAGTCTGTCAGTTTGTCAGTTCTTCTGCGCCTCTGTATCATGGTCGTGGCGTATGGCTTACGGCTACGAAACGCGAGAGGTCTGGATTATCGATACGACGCTGCGTGACGGCGAGCAGGCTGCCGGGGTGGTGTTTTCGCGCGAAGAGAAGCTTGAGATTGCGGCCCTGCTGGCCGGCATCGGTGTTCCCGAGATTGAAGCGGGTATACCGGCGATGGGAAAAGCCGAGATCGAAGATATCCAGGCCCTGGCGGCAAGCAACCTGAGGACGAGACTGACCTGTTGGTGCAGAGCCTCGGAAAAGGACTTGGAGGCAGCCAGGCTTTGCCGGGTTTCCGGCGTCCATTTCTCGTTCCCCGTGTCGGACCTGCAGATGCGGGCTTTCGGGAAGAACTGGGATTGGGTGTGCCGGCTCCTGCCTAAGCTTGTCAAAACCGCACGACGCGACTTCGAATACGTCTCAGTCGGGGCCCAGGACGCTTCCCGCACGCCCCTTGAGCGACTGGCCGCCTTTTCGGGCACCGCCCGGGAAGCTGGGGCGGACCGCGTCCGTATCGCCGATACCGTCGGTTTCTTTAACCCGATACAGACTTTCGAGTTGATGCGGGAACTGCACCGACAGGTCCCCGACATCGTGTTCGATTTCCACGGTCACAATGACCTTGGGATGGCGACGGCCAACGCCATCGCCTCCATTCAGGCTGGCACCCATTGTGTGAGCCTGACCGTGAACGGCTTGGGAGAGCGGGCTGGTAACGCCGCCTTGGAAGAGACCGTGATGGCGGCACGGATCTCGCTCGGCAAGGAGCCAGGCATCGACACCTCGGGTTTTCCGGCCCTCAGTCAGTTTGTCGCGCGGGCGTCCGGTCGAGAGTTGTCCGTTTCGAAGCCGGTCGTCGGCTCAGCAGCCTACCTTCATGAGTCCGGGATACACTGCTCGGGATTACTGGCCGATCGTTCAACCTTCGAATTGATCCACGCCGAAGACGTGGGTCTGCGCACGGCCGATTTTGTCGTAGGAAAACACTCCGGTTCCCGGGGCCTGGTCGCCGTGCTCAATCGGCTCAATCTTCCCATCAGCCGCGACGAAGCCAACCGGCTCCTCGACCTCGTCCGGCAAAAAGCTTCTGCCAAGAAGGGCGCCCTAACCGAAGACGAGCTGAAGCGGACCTATTTTGAATTTCGGGGCAGGGAACCGAGGGAAAGCTGACAGGTGACAGGGTGACAGGGGAAGCGGCGGCCGGACTTAGTGGTCATTTCCATAAATACGATG
The DNA here is from genome assembly GCA_003819755.1 of Acidobacteriota bacterium. Lineage (GTDB taxonomy): Bacteria > Acidobacteriota > UBA6911 > RPQK01 > RPQK01 > RPQK01. Next base: position 7,120 of record RPQK01000383.1, read on the forward strand.
ATGTATCGAGCAGCGGGCACGATCTGTTTGTAGTGCCGCCTTCAGGCGGGCAGTGAAGAGCCTGCCCGTTGCTAATGGCACGCTCTTCACTGCAC
>RPQK01000384.1 GCA_003819755.1 Acidobacteriota bacterium
ACTAATTACAGCCGCGCAGAACCAAACTTGCACGCGCGGCGCGATCAAGTGTTACGGTTGTAACACGAATTACACGAATTAACTGGTCCACGAACCAAACACGAACGAACACGAACAAAAACGTTTTCGGTTCGTGTTCGTTCGTGTTGGTTCGTGGACCAGTTAATTCGTGTAATTCGTGTAATTCGTGGATAAAAAAACCAGACGGCCGCCTACGACGGTCACCGCACCTGAATCTCGTACCGGTGCAGATGTCTGGTGTGCAGCTGGAAGGCCTGGTACAGTTTTTCCGTCCCGTACCGGACATCGGGCGTGTAGTGAAAGCTCCAGCTCTCATTATCAAGCAGAACCGGGATCGTCGTGCTCGCCGGTGCTTCCTTCAAAAGGCGGACGACGCTCGCCCGTTCCATTGCGCCGGTCCACTCGCGCTGTTTCTGATTTTGGAGGTCTGCGACCTCGAGCCGCCAGGTCGAGTCGGAGTAGACCTTGCAGCGATGCCAGGTGTTCTTGTCAAACGGGTCCATTCCTTGCTCCAAGCGAACCCAAATCGTCGCCTCTTCCCCGGGTTCCAGCACACCGTTCCCATTTCCTTTCCCTTCGGTCACGTTGACATCTACCGGCCCGCCTCCTCCCTGGTTGCCTTTTTGCCGGAACACCCGGAAGGTCGTCGTTCGGCCATCGAGCACCTGGACTTCGACTGGTCGAGGTATGATTTCCGGGACGGTCAGGAAGTCGATATTCTCGGTCACGCTGTACCAGCCGTCGTAGACAACCGTCACCGTTAACCGAGTGGGTGCGAAGTACCCGGCCCCGGCGGTCAGGCGTATTCGCAGTTGCCTGGAGAGGTCGGCAAAACGGCCCGAAGAGATCGACTCAACGGTGGCGGAGCCGCCCAGTACCTGAACTGTCGGGTAGTCACTTTTCAACTCGACCCTTACGTCAGTCATCGATGTCCCGCGCGGGTTGTAGACGCGAATTGGCAGCTCAACGTCGACTCCCGACGGGAGTCTCAGTCGGTCGCTCGCCGTCACCGGCAGGAGGACCGGAGGCAGCGCCCCGGTTCCCGGCCCGGCGAAGCTCACCTGGTGGCCGGTGCCGTCCAGAGTTACAGCTATTCTCCGGTCCTGACCTGCCTGGATTTCCCGTACAGCTGCCTGTCCGGTGCCGAGGCAATGATCGATCATCTGATACCGGGCGCCCGGTTCGTAGACCGGAGCTGTTCGGACCGTAATTCGGTGAGAGGCAATTGGAGGGCCGTCGGGCGCCCATTGCCGGGTGGTGACCCTGAATCCGCCCTGCCTGACATCCGTGAGGCAGGTAAAACCCTTTTCATTCGCCTCAACAGTCACATCGTATCCCCAGGCTGAGAACTCGCGGTAGGGATTCGAGTGGCTCCAGGAGACCGGAACATTGTCGAGAGCCGGGGTTGCGAAAGCCCTCAGGTGAAAGTCGAAGGTCTCGGCAACCGATGTGATCCAGTGTTTGTGGAATTCGTCGATACGGTACTCGAATGACACGTTGTCGGCATTCGCGTAAGCCTGGCGGGTCTCCTCATGGTACTGACTGATGTAGTCGCCGCTGGCCCTTATCAGCCGGACCATGGAGGCAGTATGGTTGGATACGTGGTCTTTGGGCCTCCAAAGGGATCGGCGGCCGGGGTCCCCTGTGTGGAATTCGGGCCCCGGATTGAAGGCGGATGCGCTGCCGACGAGGTGCGGGTACCGGGCGCTGAGCCAGAGACTCATGAAGCCGCCCATGCTCAGACCCGAGATTGCGCGGTGCCGCCGATCGGTCAAAGTGCGGAAGCGGCCGTCAATATGCTCGATGAGTTCCAGGAAGTAAGCTCCGAAGTCCCACTCTCCTCCTTCCAGTCGCACGTCCCATGGGGAGCCCCCGTAGAAGCCGGTGTAGTCGCGAGCGACGTAGCCATCCACCAGAACAACGATCACATCGTGAGCGCGAACGTAGTCCACCATTTTGGGAATGAATTCCGTCCCGCCGTCGTAGTGCTCGAGCGTGTACCGATCGCTGTGGCCGTGGAAGAAGTAGATGACGGGGTAGGCCTTGCGGCTCGTCTCGTAATCGGGTGGAAGAATAATTCGATAATGCCGCGGCTGTGCGAAAACTTTGGAGTCGTGTGTCAGGTCATGAAACGGCCGGTCGGGAAGCCCGGACTGCACCAGTAGAAAAGCCAGAAAGGGCAGAAGGTTAGTCATTGCGGTCCTCTCAGATCCAAGCACGCCGGTTCGCATAATCGCGAGTGCGAGGGGCTTCTATCGTGGCCGGACTCTCGTTCACGGGAGTCCGGCAGCCGGCCGTCAGGTCCGGCAAAAACGAATGAGGAGCAGCCAAGCAACCTCGGTTTCGCCGGGCTTCTAAGCCCGGCTGCCGGACTCTGGAGAGTCCGGCCACGATCCAAGCCCCCCGCTCTCGCGATTGTCCAAGCTCTCTCACCTCACCCGCGCATGTACTTGCGGAGCAGCGTAATCGGGCTGATAGGCGACGACCTCCACCAGCCCGACGGTGTCACCCAAGCTGTTGGTGACCGGGGCGAGCACGGATATCATGCCGGGCTTCACCCTGACTGTCTCTCTCTTCCCGGTTTTAAGGACTCGGTCCATCTCGGCAGGCGTATCCTGCGTCAGCATTCCCCAAGTCCAAAACTGACTCCATTCATTCACGTTTCGAATCAGCACCTGGATCTTGCCGGGCTTTCCTTTGACGGGCATCCACAGATTCACGTCACAAGGATACGGAACCAGCCGGGAAAGCCGGATGAGTGTCTTCTTCGTCCGGATGTACGGCTCGTGATTGACGTCGAAGTTGTCACTCGCCGCCCAGGGATCCCGGGGATCGACCCTGAAGAGGAAATCCAGGGCTCTTGCCGTCATGATTCTTTCGCACAGATCCCCGTCCACCATTACACTGGCAATTCGGGCCATTTCGTCCAGCTCGCGCCCGATGTCCCGGCCGGCGTTTCCCGGAGGATCGTCCGCCAGAACGATTAATTGAAAGCACATGGCAAGGAGCGCGGTTGCCCCACAACGCAAGGTCCCGTGGCTGTTCATTTTGTCTCCGATGCAACTTCGAGAACGTAAGCGCGGACTCGGTCCCAGGCGGACGAGTCGTAGGTTGTCGCCTTTCCCGCAGCCTTGTTAGCGCCATCAATCGTCGCGTTGCTCCACTCGAAAGGAGGCTTATCGGCCAGGGCCGGCCGTGGAGTCCACCAGTCTGCGGGCCGCGTGTTGTTGTAACGCCGGGTTATCTCGGCTTTGAGCGTGTCCAACCGCACCCGGGTCTTCAGGCTGTCGGCCAGGGCGAGGTCTTGAAGGCAGTTTCGCTGGAGTTTGAGGCGCACGCTCGGAATCGGCGCCCTGATACCGAATCGTTCCCCCGGGTACGCCAGCACTTCGGTCCCGCCCTTGAAGTGAAACCAGGGATCTTCCCCGGGGTTGGTCGTTAGCCAGTGAACCCAGCCGTCCACACCATACAGCCAGATCCTGAGGGGGTTTTCTGTAATAGCCGTTGAGACCTGCGTCACCCCCGGGGCCCCGCCGTAAAGCCAGACGATGTCGCCGCGGCCCTTCAGTCGTGCGGTCGCATGGGGGTACCACGAGAAGATCGAGCTTCCGCAAACCCAGAAATCGATAACCCCGGCCAGAGACTCAAACTGGCGTTCCATTGACCAGCTTGTATCGTTCCTGAACACGAAATTGACCGGAGTGTCGGCCGGCAGGGCTTTCTTAAGCAGGCGCCGGTATTCGCGGAAGTACGCATCGTCTTCCGCAAATCGGGTCTCATCCCCGTCCCACGGAAAAGCCTTATAGCGCTTCTTGTGATTGAAGAAGAGCTCGAAACGGGTCTCGGTCCATCCCTTCTCCCGGAAATGCTGCTCCATTTCCGCCATGACCTTGACGAACTCTGCCTCATAGCCGCGTTCTCCCCACCAGAGAAAAGAGGCAGGCCATTCCGGATTGATGGGGAGGTAGACGAAGGGGATCGGCCTCGGACCGCGACGGGTCCCCTTGAACGCCGATCCATCCAGAAGAGGTCCGTAGTGCCGGTCATACTTGTCCCAGCTGGTTATACGTTTAGACCGCCCGGAACCCGCCAATTCCGGCGCAAACTCTGAGATCACTTTACCGCCGTGCCCGTATCCCAACTGGTGGAAGACTCCCCGGTGTTCGTACAAGAGTCGATGGTAGCCGTGTGTCAGGCGAAAAGACTCCTCGCTCGGGACCGGAATTCCGCCGTACATGCCGGATAGCCAGCCACTTCCGTAAGAGTTGTGATCGATGATGACGACGTCTTCGGCCGGTACAGTCGCGTCCAGGACTCGCAGCTCGATAGGCGTTCGGGTGGTCTTTCCTTCTGCCGTAAGCCTGGCCTGCCCTTTGTAAACTCCGGGGATCGCGTCCGCGGGGACCCACACATCGATCCAGTAAGCCTGTGCCGTCTGTTTCTCGATTCGGTTGTCGGGATCCGGCAACCGAGACGAGTGCGGAAGGGAAACCGGGACGAGGGCGTCCGGATAGTAGCTCTTATTTGAGTCGGTGAAATGAAACCATTCTTTGAACGCATCCAACTCGAGTTTTCCACTCCTGTCGGTGATTTCAACCGACACCTTGTACTCTCCCGGCACGGCCATTGATACGACGAGGTGAAAGGACAGGTAAGCACCGCGCGCCGTCGAGATCGAATATTTCTCGGACGAGTTGCGCTGAACCTGGTTTCGGCCCTCAAGATCAGCGGCTACGGGTTGTCCGAACGGTCCTGGGCGAAGAAATTCGGGCAAGATTCTCAGCTTGGCCGAAAACGCCGCCTGGCAGACGAGACAAACGAGGCATAACGTGATGAATGTTGTCCTCATAAGAACTTCCGTGTTCGATTGGCTGGAACAGATGATAGACCGAAACGAAACAAACAAAACAGGCTTTACGAGAAACAAAGGGGACAGACTTTACGAAAGCAGGATCTCACCTGCCATGTATGACTGGCGGGAATCTGTGTAACGTGGGATCCGCCGGTGGCCGATTACTTCTTTGTCAGCTATTAGCGTCGCCTCCAGTCGGACGCTGCCGGTACAGAACCAGCGTGGAGTTGCGCAATCCGGACATCAACTGCCTGATACAGCGCGGTTTGCTCACTTCGTGGGGATTATGGGCCGGTGGTCGATATGACTCACCTCCCGCCCTTCTCCCTTTCTAATAGCGCCTTGACGGCTTCCTCGAGGGCTTTAATCCGGTCCCCCTGGCTGGCCGCCTTTTCGTTCTGACGCTCGATCTGCTCAGCCTGACGATTGACCTGTTCCTTCTGGCGGCGCGATGACCTTCGCCTGCTCTACAGCGTGAAGCGTCAGTTCCTCTATCTTCTCCAGCAACTTCATCTGGAACTCGCCGAGGTTCACGCCGTTGTTCTGAATGTCGATGGCCTTAGGAACGTTGGGCAGGTGCCCTTCCGTTTTCACATATTCCTCCAGTTCGGCCAAGGGCATGAGCTGATGGGGGACCGAGTAGAAGGCCCCAGGTACTCCTTTGCCGAATTACCCGCGTTCAGGAGCGTGTGCTTTTTAGCGACGAACAAGATCAATCGGCCCCGGATCGATGCAAGGTAACGAGAATAGGCCGGATGCGAAACAGAGTTGGAAGCGCAATGCTGGAGCGCGGCCTGCTCGGCGCGCTCCCAGGCGCGAGTCTGCCCGCTCATCTTCTCTCAGTCAACAACTGCTTGACCGCCTGCTTAAGGGCCTCGATCTGGTTTCTTTGGCTCTCAATCTGTTTCCCTTGGGTCTGGATCTGCCCGGATTGCCGATCAATCATTTTCGCCTGCTCGACGGTGTAGAGGGTCAGTTCCTCGATCTTCTCGAGCAGTTTCATCTGGAACTCGCCGAGGTTTACGCCGTTTGCCTGGATTTCGCGGGCGTTCGGGATGTTGGGAAGATGCTTCTCACTCCTCACGTACTGCTCCAACTCCGGTAGCGGCATCAGCCGGAAGTCCGGTTCGAAGACATAATCCGGGACCGGAACCGCCGGAGCGCCGTAAACGATACTACCCCTGACTCTTACGTTGCCCAGCACGTCCAGGCGTTCGGTAGGCGCATTCGTCCCGATCCCGACGTTGCCCGTGTTCAGCACCACCATCCGCTCAGTAGCGAGGTCGCGGTCGACAAACGAGAACCGGCCATTTTGCTGGGTGTCGGTTGCGATGAAAGTGAGGGCCCCATATTCGGGCATGTTCCCGCCGACCCTGCCCCGGAACTGCACCTTCCCCAGGTAGTCGCCGGCCGTTATGTCTACAGGTGCCGTGTTTGTCCCTCGGGCCCGTTCAAACAGAAAAGCCGGAGCGAAGGATGGGCCGGCCTGGCTGTAACGCCGGAATCTTCCGAGCGCCTGGCTCCCCTCTACGACGAGCTGACGGTCGGGGCTGTGCGTCCCTATGCCGACATTGGTTTCTACCACAATATTGTTGAACCCTCTCACACCTCCCAGAACCACGCTATTCGACCTGCCGACATAGGACCCGTACCCGACGGCCGTTGCGTAATTAACAGGGCTTTGCCCCGGGCTCGCTCCTGGATCCAAATCGGAGTAAGCGCCAAGAAAGGTATTCCCGCTCTCCACGGTATCGTGGGCCCCCGCATTAAGACCGACGGCCGTGTTGTAGCCCCCTGTCGTCGTGGCGAGTCCGGCCGACGCGCCGAAAAACGAGTTGCCGTGAGCGACACTGACTGGGCCGGCCGACCAACCGAAGAAGGAGTTGTTTCCACCCGTCGTGTTGGCGATCCCCGCACTGTGGCCGAAAAAGCAGTTTTCCCATCCGCTCGTATTGGCGTACCCGGCCCTCTTGCCGAAGAACGCGTTATTGCCTCCGACGGTGTTTCCGTAACCGGCCTCAAAGCCAAAAAAGGAGTTATCGGATGCCGCGGTATTGTTATGTCCAGCGGCGCGGCCGAAAAAGGAGTTGTTGGATCCCGTCGTGTTGTAGAATCCGGCCGTGGAGCCGAAGAAGGAGTTGTACTGTCCCGTCGTATTGGAATAGCCTGAGGCGCCGCCGAAGAAAGAGTTGCTGAAAGCGGTCGTGTTAGAAGCGCCTGCCCAGTAACCGAAAAAGGAATTCCCATTTCCGGTTGTATGGGAGTGGCCGGCGTTGCGGCCGAAAAAGGAGTTCATGAGAGCCTCCGGCGCAACCGAGGCTCCCGCCCCCTCGCCAAA
>RPQK01000385.1 GCA_003819755.1 Acidobacteriota bacterium
AAGGATGAAGGATGAAGGATGAAGGATGAAGAGGGAAGGGGGGAGTTATTCATCCTTCGTCTTTCTTATTCGGGCAGAATCAACAGGCTCCACAGGAGTGTTTCACTTGTCTGTCTTGAGAAGGTCCTATCTCGCCACCCTGGCCCTGCTGCTCTTCGCCATGTTGCTTGCTCCACCAGGCGCACAGGCGTATATCGGACCGGGAGCGGGCATCGCGTTTGTCTCCTCCTTCCTGGTTATCCTGACGACCCTTTTCCTGGCCTTCGTCACCCTTCTCACCTGGCCTTTCCGATGGTTGGTGAGAGTGGTACGGGGCCGGACGGCGCTCCGAAGGAGCCGCGTCAAGAAAGTTGTCATTGTCGGGCTTGATGGTCAGGACCCGAAGCTCACCCGTGAATTCATGAGCCAGGGGCTGTTACCGAACTTCGCGAAGCTCATGCAGACGGGCAGCTATGCGGATCTTGGAACGACGTATCCGGCGGAGTCTCCAGTCGCGTGGTCGTCTTTCCAGACCGGCTGCAACCCGGGACGGCACAAGGTTTTCGATTTTCTAGTGCCCAATCGTAAGTCCTACCTTCCCGAGCTTTGCTCGGCACGCATAGAGCCCCCTTCCCGACATCTTTCGATTGGGCGCTATAGATTCCCGCTCGGAAAGCCCAAGATTCAGTTCGACCGCAAGAGTCAGTCTTTCTGGAAGATTCTGAGCGATCACGGGGTCTTCAGCACGATCATCCGAGTCCCGATCAGTTTTCCGCCCGAGAAGTTTAAGGGGCTATTGTTGTCGGCCATGTCAGCGCCTGACTTGCGTGGAACTCAGGGGACATTCTCTTATTACAGCAGTGATCCTGACGAAACGAACAGGTTCACGGGTGGGATTCAAATTGGAGTAGCGCGCACCAACGGGGAGGTCAAGAGCCACATCCTCGGGCCGGAGAACCCAATTCTGAAGGAGGGAGGCGAAATGAAGATCCCCTTCTCAGTCCTTATTGGAAGCAATGGGGACCCGCCGACCCTCAGTGTGCACGGCCGCCGCTATCCGCTGCGGCTGAAAAACTTCACACCATGGATCCCTCTCGAATTCAAAGCGGCGGTAGGAATGAAGGTGCGCGGAATGTCACGTTTCTACCTGAAAGAGACGGCGCCTCACTTCAAACTCTACATGACGCCGGTCAATATCTCCCCGGACAAGCCTGCCCTGCCGATCTCTCAGCCCGTGACATATTCCATGTACCTGTCGAAGACCCAGGGCCCGTTCTCCACTCTGGGCCTTGCGGAAGATACCTGGGCATTGAACGAGCGGGTTCTCGACGAGGAAGCCTTTTTGCAGCAAGCCTACTCCATTCACGAGGAGCGCGAACGAATGCTCTTCGATGCGCTAGACAAGACGACCCGCGGTGCGGTCGTGTGCGTTTTCGACATCACCGATCGCCTCCAGCACATGTTCTGGCGTTACCTGGAACCTGACCATCCTGCAAATCGCGACAAGGATGTGGAGCGGCACCGCGATGAGATCCGAACCCTTTACCAGCGGATGGACGACCTGGTGGGTCGGGTGATGGAAAAGGTAAACAACGAGACTGTCCTTGTAGTCATGTCGGACCACGGTTTCAGTTCATTCAAACGGAGCGTGAGTCTCAACACGTGGCTGTACCAGAACGGCTATCTGGCCGTGAAAGATCAGCCGACGGGGGAGGAGTGGTTTCGTGATGTCGACTGGAGCCAAACCCGCGCCTATGCGGTCGGCCTCGGAGGAATCTACCTGAACGTCGCAGGGCGTGAGGGCAAAGGAATCGTGCCGGCTTCTGAGGCTCAGGCGCTCAAGCACGAAATTATCGTAAAGCTCCGGCATTTGATCGATCCGGAGTCCGGCACCCCCGCAATTCGCGATGTATACGACACCAGGCACATTTACCGGGGGCCGTATGCTAGTGAAGGACCAGACTTGATCGTAGGTTTTGCCCCGGGATACCGGGTATCGTGGGCCTCCGTCACCGGTGCGGTATCACCCTGCCTCTTCGAGGACAACGTGAAAAGTTGGAGCGGCGACCACTGTCTGAATCCGCCCGACGTGCCAGGGATCTTCTTCACGAACCGAAAGATCAAGGCGGGAAGCGTGAGCATAATGGATGTCGGGCCGACTGTCCTGGATCTGTTTGGCGTCCCAGTTCCCGAGCACTGCGACGGAGTATCGCTGATGCCCGAAGGAGGGGCGACCGCATGAGAACCGGGTTCAAAGTCATATCTTTGGCCTTCCCCACCACTGTCCTGATGTTTCTCGCACTTGGGTCATTGGAGAGGGGTGAGCAGCCGCCCAAGAAGAAGGTCGTGATTCTGGGAATCGACGGCATGGACCCGCAAATCCTGAAAGGCTTTGCCGATCAGGGCGTTCTGCCGAACTTCAGCAAGCTGATGGCCAAGGGCGACTTCAAACCACTCCAGACCACCATGCCGCCGCTCAGCCCGGTCGCCTGGTCGACGTTCATTACCGGCCAAGACCCCGGCGGTCATGCCATTTTCGATTTCATTCATCGTGATCCAAAGACGATCATGCCGCAGTTCTCGATGGCTCGGACGATCCCGTCCGACTGGACTGTCACGTTGGGTTCCTGGGTGATCCCGCTCAGGGGCGGGCGAATCGAATCGATGCGCCGCGGCCGGGCTTTTTGGCAGTTGCTGGAGGAGCGTGACGTCCCAACCATGATTTACCGGATACCGTCCAACTTCCCGCCGCAATCGGAAGGGCACGCGCTATCAGGAATGGGCACGCCGGATATCCTCGGGACCTCCGGGACTTTCTCCTTCTACAGCGACCACCCCCCGCCGGGCAGCGAAGACATGTCGGGCGGCCAAGTAAACAAAGTGACCGTCCAGGATTTTAAAGTGAGCGGTCAGCTGACGGGGCCCCAGAACAGCTTCCGGACGACGGGCGGGAACATGACGGCAGATTTCCAGGTCTTCCTGGACCCCGAAGAAGCGGTTGCGACCCTCCGGGTTCAGGATCACGAGTTCATCCTGAAGGAGGGTGAGTGGAGCGATTGGATTCGTGTCGATTTTGAGGCTCTTCCTCACGTGGTGGGCGTCAGTGCCATCGCGAAGTTCTACCTGCAGCAAGTCCGCCCCGCCTTCAAGCTCTATGTGACGCCCCTCCAGATAAACCCTGAGGACCCGGCGATGCCGATTTCTGTCCCCGGGGATTGGTCTGCGGAACTGCAGAAGGAGCTGGGGTACTTCTACACTCAGGAGCTCCCGGAGGAGACCAAGGCATTTTCAGCGGGCATTTTCAACGGTGAGGAATTCTGGGAGCAGTCTCAGTCCGTCTACCAGGAGAGCCGGAGAGCGCTCGACTATGCCCTCCGGAACTTCAAAGAGGGCTTGCTCTTCTTCTATTTTTCGAGTGTCGACCAGGGCTCTCACATGTTGTGGAGCTACAGCGATGACAAACACCCTGGGTTTCGTCGGGATGGGAAACTATCGAAAGCGATTCAGACTCTGTACCAGGAAATGGACGAGGCGCTGGGCCGGGTGATGAGCTCGATCGACGAACAGACGACCCTTATTGTGATGTCGGATCATGGCTTCAACCCGTTTTACTGGGAAGTCAATCTAAACTCCTGGCTGCTTGAAAAGGGTTATGTGCAGCTGAAGGATCTCGGCCGTCGCGACGGAGTCACCCTCTTCGAGAATGTCGATTGGTCCAGAAGCCAGGCCTACGCTCTCGGCTTGAACGGCTTGTATGTAAACCTGCGAGGACGAGAGAGCGGCGGAATCGTATCTCGGGGGGCCGAATACGACCGATTGCTCGACCGTTTGGAGGCCGACCTGCTGGCCATGCGGGATCCACGCAACGGGAACCACCCGATTACGCTCGTGGTTCGAACTCGGCGTGATCTAAAAGGAACGAATCTGGATTCAGCACCTGACCTGATCATCGGGTATAACCGCGGGTACAGAAGCTCGTGGAAGAGCCCCTTGGGCGAATTTCCCCGGGAGGTCTTCGTCGATAATCGTGATCCCTGGAGCGGCGACCACAGCGTTGATTATCGTCTTGTCCCGGGAGTACTTCTCTCGAATCGCCGGATCAGCGCGGAGAAACCCGCCCTGTATGATCTGACAGTCGGGGTTCTGAGTGAGTTTGGGGTCCCGAAGCTTTCTGAAATGATTGGGGAAGACTGCCTGGAATAGGCTTACATTTGGAGAGGACGATGTTTGGAGCGAAAATCAGAATCGAAAGAACGTTGTTGGAAAAGGTGAAACGGTATTCGAAGATCGCCGGTTACTCTTCGGTTGAGGAGTTCGTGACGCACGCGCTCGAGAAAGAGGTCGCCAAGCTGGAAGACGCCGCCTCCGAGGAAGAGATCAAAGAGAGGCTGAAAGGGCTGGGATACATCTCGTAGTTTAGCCGCTCGAAGGCGGAAGGATGGCCATGGACTTCCTGAATTGGATTGTTACCGGTTTCTTCAGACTGCTTTTCTGGCCTCTGGGGATCCTGCCGCCGCTCGGCGCGTTGACTGTCATTTCGGTCGTCACCGGCGCAATCATGGTTTGGATTTTCGGCCGGGTTTCCAGCCAGGAACGAATCAGGCTGGTCAAGGACCGGATTCGAGGCAACCTGTTCGGGGTTCGACTGTATCAACATGAGATAGGAGTCGTGCTGCGGCTGCAGCGGCAGATTTTTCGTGACACTTTCACTTACATGACGCTATCCGTCGTCCCCATGCTCGTGCTCATGATTCCGGTCTTTCTGATCATCGTTCAGCTCAACCTGTACTTTGGCAACCGTCCGTTGCGGCCGGGTGAACAAGCCATGGTCAGGGTCGAAGTAACTGATCCGTCGCTTGTCAATCAAGTTCCAGTTTCCCTGAAAGGTGCCCCTTCTTTCACAGTCGAGACACCGCCGGTGCATATGATCTCGGAGAAGGAGATTGCCTGGCGAATACGTGCGGTTCAAGCCGGACAGCACTCCCTGGCCGTTCAGATTGGCAATCACCAGGTAGCGAAAAACCTGGAGATCGGCGAAAAGTGGGGAAGGGTTTCGACTCTCCGTACGACCAGTTGGCTGGATTCCCTTCTTTATCCGGCCGAAGAGAGATTGGATCCTCGGACGGGAATCAGGTCGATAGAAATTGTTTATCGTCCCCTTCCGCTGAGTATTATGGGGTTGGATGTTGATTGGCTTGTCTTCTTTTTTGCCGTCTCAGTCGTGGCCAGTTTTGCTCTAAAGGGCGTGTTCGGGGTTCAGCTGTAAACCGCATAGTGAGGATCGGGATGAATATTCGTGGGTTGTTCGGCAAGGATAAACAGGATCAGCCGGTCATAGTGGTTTCAGGCCTTCCCCGCTCCGGGACGTCGATGGTAATGAGAATGCTCGATGCTGGCGGGGTTCAAATATTCACCGACTCTGTCCGGCGGGCGGACGAGGACAACCCGCGAGGCTATTTCGAGCTGGAACGGGTCAAGAACCTCGAGAAGCAGCCCGACAAGGGTTGGCTCAAAGACGCAAGGGGCAAGGCGATCAAAGTGGTTTCGCCCCTGCTGCCGGAACTTCCTTCTGAGAATACCTATCTGCTTCTGTTTATCAATCGAAACCTGCACGAGGTGATTGCCTCGCAGAACAAGATGCTCGCCAGGCGCGGCGAAAAGGTGGACCCGGCATCCGATGAAAGGATGCGCGGACTTTTTGAAAAGCATCTCGGCAAAACGAAAACCTGGTTAAAGGGGAACGCTCATTTCAAAGTACTGGAGCTGGTCTATAGCCAGGTGGTTGCCGATCCCGTGGGCGAAGCCAGAAGAATCCGGCAATTCCTCGAGCGTGAGCTAGACGTTTCGAAGATGGCGGGGGCAGTTGAGGAACCCCTTTACCGCAATCGGGCCAAGGTGGAAACAAACTCGTAGACGAACCGTCCGAAGGTGTAAAAAATCGAATTTGTTCGGTTGCCGACAAATTCGATTTTTTCCCACCTTCTCAGTGGCTGTCGAACGCCTTTTCGCCGGCTTTAATCGCGACAGGCAGCCGATTCTCGGGTGGAGGGATGGGGCAGGCGAACCCGGTGTTGTACGCGCAGGAAGGGTTATATGCCTGATTGAAATCCAGGAATGTCCGCCCGGACTTTACAAACGGGACGTCGAGATAGCGGCCTCCTGAGTACGATTCAACCCCGTTCGTCTTATCGCGGAAGGCGATAAAGAACTCATCCTGAGCGCCGGGATCAGGCTTGAACACCCAGAGCTGTAAGGCCAGTTCCTGCCCTTCGAGTCGGAAACGGATCCGCCCATACTTCCATCCCGCGCGATTCCATGCATTAGTGTCAGTGATCGTCATCTGAGTGGGGGCGGGGTCAGGCAGCACTTCCGCTTCGACGCGAAATGCCGGGTCGACGGGGAAATAAGGAAGTTCCTGAAAACGGGTAAAGGCGTCCGCGCGCGGATCGAAGGCACGGATGACCGGGCCGAGGGTTCCGAGCTGATCCAAGTACACAATTTGTTTGCCGAGCAGGAAACGATCGCCTTTTCGCAGCTCAGCGGTTTCCACCGACACGCCGTTCTGCTCGTTTATGACTTTTCCGCCGACTGGTTTAAGCAGCCAGCGCAACGTTTCGTTGCCCGCGTTCTCCCGCACAACCACCGCATGAATAGGAGCGACGCTCCTTCCTGTCAGTCGTAGGTCGGCTTCCGGGCTCGAGCCAATCGTCAGGCGAGGACTTTCGAGCTTCGTGATGGCTATGACACCGAGAGGAGAGGACTTCGCGTCACGGAATCGCTTGTCCCGCGCTTTCCGACCTGCTTGGATTCCAGAGATGTAGTCCTTGCCCGGGGACGATGTCTCGATCTGCCCGCCAGCTGCAGGGAATGCCATTGCGAGGAGTACAACCCAGGAAAGACGACACAGTCCGATTGCGCGCATGGCTTTAGTATACGACCGGTAGCAAAGTCCGCCGGTTTCGAAGGACGGGACCGCAGTTTCGAGCTCGGTCTAAAGAGCTCAGTTTAAAGACTGTCCCCAATCCCCCAATCCCAATCCAGTCTAGAAGACTGTCCCCAGTTGCCCCCCAGTTGCCCCCCCAGGGATATGAGCGCCAAAATAAGAATCGAGAGTGGGGGTGTCCCCTGGGAGCGCAGGCGTCTCGCCTGCACTGGGGCAAGGGGCGTCCCGCCCCGTCCGCGCTGTCGGCACCATCGGCCTTGCGAGAGGCGCGGACGGGGCGGGA
>RPQK01000386.1 GCA_003819755.1 Acidobacteriota bacterium
GAGCTCGGATTGCAGATTTCGTAGGTGCACGCGATCTCGGGCAGCCGGGCAATCCGCTCCATTGCGACGGCCTGGAGCTGTTCGCACGGCTTCCAGGCGGGCTTCCGGGTTGTGGACATCGAGCAAATGTCCAAGCGAAATCCTGCGGTCCTCCCGCCGCCGGGTTAATCAGAGGGTCCGAACCGTGAAAAACCGTTCGGGACTTCCATGGACGTTTTGCAGGGATCATGATCCGCCCGTGAACGAGGCGCTCACCGGCCTAACCGCGGCGCCATTCACCGAGGTCAAGCACAAGTCACGCAGACGGACAGGGCATCCCAGCGGACAAGGAGGATCATATGACTTACAGAAAGGTGTTCAGGCTAGCGGTCACGGCCTTGGCTTTGGCGGCAGTCGGCATGGTTGTCGGATTCGCCCAGACTGACAGCGGAGCGATTTTCGGAACCGTGAAAGACGCCACCGGCGGTGTCGTTCCCGGCGCCGAAGTCGTCGTGACGCATGTGAGCACGAACTTCACTCGTTCGACGACGACCGGAGATGACGGAACCTATTACGTACGCTACCTTCCTTTGGGCGCCTATAGTCTTACAGTTACGATGCCGGGCTTCAAAACCTATACGCACCGCGAGATCAGCCTCGAATTGGGCCGGAACGCGCGAGTTGACGCAAAACTGGAGGTTGGCGAGGTGAGCCAGGCTGTGGAGGTCGTTGGAGATGCACCCCTCGTGGAGACCACCAACGCAACCCTTGGCCGGGTGGTGGGAAGCCAGGAGGTGTTGAATCTCCCCATAATCAACCGCCGTATCTACTCCCTCCTGTCACTCACCCCGGGCATCGAGAAGAACGACTTTGAGGCGGCCGGAACCTTCGGGTTCAGCGAACAAAACGTCACGATCAGCGGTTCGTCCCGGGCCGGCATCGGTTCTGTTAACTTCCTGGTTGACGGCGGGAGTAACGTCAGTGGTCTGCGAGGTTCGGCCAACCCCGCGCCCAACCCGGACGCGATTCAGGAATTCAAGGTGACCACCAACAGCTTCTCGTCCGAGTTCGGCCGCTTCCAGGCCGGTGTGGTCGAGATCGCGACCAAGTCCGGAACCAATGGGTTCCACGGTTCGGTCTTCGAGTTCTACCGGGATGAGAAGTTCAATGCGTTTGACTGGAGCCCCAGCCGGATTGTGGGTGAAGAGAAGCCCCAGCTGGACCGCCATGATTTCGGGTTTACGCTCGGCGGCCCCATAAAGAAAGACCGGACTTTCTTCTTCGTGAGCTACGCCGGTCTGCGACAGAAGCAGACGAATATCAAGGACACTGCAGTTGTCCCGACAGCCCTTGAGCGTGAGGGTAACTACTCACAGTCGAAGGCCAAGCCGAAGGACCCAGTGACCGGACAACTCTTCCCTGACGGCATCATCCCGAAATCACGCATGGACCGGGTGGCTCTGGCCCTGCAGCAAGAGTGGGTCCCGCAGCCGCAGCTGAACGACCCGGGGAACGCGAGCAGCGGCTACCGGACAACATACAGGGCAACCCAGGCGCAGCCGACAAGAGCCGACGAGATGTTTATCAAGATTGATCACCTTGTCGGCGATAACCACCGACTTTTCACGAGCTACTTCTTCCGTCCGCAGCAGTTCGACGAGGGACTGTTCGGCAACCTCCCATACACAGTTCGTGAGATGACAGGCAAGCAGCACAACCTGGTGGTCGGGCACACGTGGACCATGGGCTCCTCGACGATCAATCAGCTGAGGTTCAATTACGTCTGGGCCTATGGCGGGCGCGACAGTACGCCTGATAAGTCGATAGTCGATTACGGGTCGACAATGGCGTTTCAGGGTATCGGCGACGACGAGAAATACAAGAGCCTTCCGTACATCCGGATCGACAACTTCTTCAACCTGCAGACAGCCATCGACGGACCGGAGGCGGGCAGCACTTTCTATCAGCTGCGCGAGGCATTCAGCACCGTTAAGGGAAGCCATTCGCTCAAGCTGGGCGGAGAGCTTTACTTTGAGACCTTCAAGCACAATACGTCGCTTAACAATTACGGCCATCCGTTTCGATTCAATGGCAAGAAGACCGGCAACGCTTATGCCGACTTTCAACTGGGTCTGATGGATAGTTTCAAGCAGGACTCGCCGGTTGAGAAGCTCAACGATTCCTGGTTCTACGGCTTGTTCCTCCAGGACGATTTCAAGCTCCGCTCGGGCCTGACGCTCAACCTCGGAGTTCGTTGGGACGTCCAGCTTCCAATGAGCGATCCCTTTGACCGGCAGATCACGTATGTGAACGGCGCCCAGTCAACCCTCGTGCCTTACATCATCTCCCAGGGGAAGCAAGTCGTCGTCCCGCACCTCCTGTTCCCCGGCGACAAGCTTGATTCGACAGCTGCGCACTCGGACGGGATCGAGAACCCGCCGGCGGTCATTCCGCGCGGTATCGTCAATACCGACTGGAACAACTTCGCACCTCGGATCGGCCTCGCCTGGGATGTTCGCGGGGACGGCAAGACGGCCGTCCGATTCGGATTCGGTAAATACTACGGCGGGATTTCAGGCAACGAGTGGAACGGATCGGCCGACAATCAACCGTTCACCATCCGCCAGACTTTCACCGGCGACGTCGGGACGTTGACCAATCCGAAGTACCCCGGGGGAAATCCATTCCCGTACAACTTCTCGCCGGGACAGATCCCCATTGTGTATTTGCCGATGTCCGTGCTCGGCCCGGACCTCACTTTCGAATGGCCGTACACCTACCAGGCCAACGTGTCGGTCCAGCGGGAGGTCGTGCGGGATTTGAGCGCGAGCGTCGCGTATGTCGGGACCTTCTCACGCAAGCTGCCCATCGACATCGACAACAACTACCCGCAATTGAACGTGCCCGGCATCGTGGCAAAGGAAACCAATTACGATCAGCGACGCCCGCTCCTGCCTGGAACACTCGGCCGGGTTCGCACCATCTTCTCGGCCGTTGGAAGCGATTACCATGCACTGCAGACGATGGTGGAAAAGCGCGGCAGGACGATGTCGGTCAGAGCAAACTATGTCTTTGGCAAGGGCTTGGAAGATGCCCAGGTCGACGACGAGTCGCGGGCTTCGATCCAGAGCCAGCAGGACGTCGCCAAGCTCTTTCGCGCGGGAAAGACGCCGAGCGAGATTCCGGCCTTGGCGGCCGAGCGGGCGCGCGGCGGCGGGGATCGAACCCACCGTTTCAACGCCTCGTTCATCTGGGAGCTGAATTACCTTCAGAATCAAGGCCGTCTTTTGCGCGCAATTGCGAACGGCTGGACGGCGTCCGCGATCATCCGCATGAGAAGCGGGGACCCGTTTACCATAGGCGTCAAAGAAAGCGACCCTAACTGGGACGGGCCGGATGGCGGTACTCACCGGGCCGACGTGGTCCCGGGCATTGATCCGAACAAGCCTAACGGCGCGTCTCGTAGCCAGCTGTCGCGCTACGATCTGATCCAGAAATACTTCGAGACGGGGGCCTTTAAGTCACTCACACCCGGCACAAACGGCAATTCGGGACGGAACATCCTGGTCGGTCCGGCCGACAGGAACGTCGATATGGGTTTCTTCAGGGATTTCAGTATCCGAGAGGGCTGGAAGCTGCAATTGCGAACCGAAATAAATAACGTCTTCAACATAGTGAATTTGGACAATCCGGGAAGCACGGTGGGAGACAATCAGTTCGGGAAGATCAGCAACGCGGCAGACATGCGCGAGCTCCAGTTCGGATTGCGCTTCTCGTTCTGAGCGGGAGTCGGCGGAAGAACAAATACGGACGAACACGGACTGACACGGACAAACACGGACAGCAGGACGGCAGTCCGTGTTCGTCCGTGTCAGTCCGCAAAGGCAGGCGCGGAACCTACCTCGGCCCGTAATCCTTTCAGTCCCGATCTATTCATGCCGCGCGCCGGCCAGTTCGTACAGGTATTCGACGAAGAACAAGACCGCCCCGTCGAAGCCCTGGATTTTCGGATTGCTGGAGACGATCACAAAATACTCGTCTGGAGCGTGAGCGCCTGAACCGTGGCCCAGGCCGAATTGTCCCGCCGGCAGCCTCAACGGGTCGCCGGTAAACACGTATCCCGGCCAGGAGCCGGCAATACGCGGCCAGAGTACGGGATCGATGCCCGCCCGTTTGCACACCCGCACTTGGGCTTGAATGAACTCCGATTCGGCCGACGTGCTGTTGGGATCATATCCTCCGGTCATTCGAACGGCGATATCTCCGAAACCACGTTTGGCAAGGTGGGCTTTGAGCGCGGCCAGCGACTCGGCAGCGGTCATGTCGGGAACGAGCCGCAAATCCAGTTTGGCAATGGCCTTATGGGGAAGGACGGTCTTGCCACCGGGACCCGTGTAGCCGCCGACCAGCCCTTCGATATTGACGGTCGGCCGCGATACCAGCATCTCCAAAGCTTCCTCCCAACCGGCGTCTCGGATCCACCGTTTCACGCCCAACTGCTTTTTCGCGCTCTCTTCACTGAGCCGCTTGGCCGCCTCGGCGATCATCCGTTTCTCGGCGACAGACAAAGGGCGAGCCCTATCGGCGAATCCCTCTATGGCGGGGTCGTTGCCGTCGGGAGAGACCAGGGTGGCTAATGCGTGAACCAGGCGCCAGGCCGGACTGTCTACGCGCGCCTTGTTGCTCGAATGAATGTCCTTGATCGGGCCACGACCCCAGAGCTCGCCACTGGCCTCCAGCTCGCATTCGATGATTCCTTTGGCACCGAGCGGGATAGTCACCTGGCCGTCCAGCCCCTGCAAGGCCGAAGGAATCATCGCGCCGACCGCACCTTTAAAGGCGGCCTGAACCTCGGGCCGATGCACAATTTGCGGGAAATGTGGTGAGCCGATTTCTTCTTCCCCCTCCGCTACCAAGGCCAGATTGACCGGGAGTTTCCGGCCGGCCGCCCGTATGGCGTGGAGGGCCGCCAGAAACGCCCACTCAGGTCCCTTTTGGTTGACGGTTGCGCGACCTACCATGACCGTTCCGAGCCCAGGCCTGTCGACCAGCTTTGCGTCCCAGGGTGGCGATGACCATTCGGTCGGGTCGACTTGCTTCACGTCGTACATGAAGTAGATACCGAAGGTGCGCGCAGCCCCGGCGTCAAGCGTCGCAAACACGCCCGGCTGGCCGTCCGTCGGAACCTTCGTCACCCGATCGAACTTAGCCTCCCGCAGCAATTGCATCATCAGCTCGCAGCCTTCACTCATCCCTTTGTTCTCGGCGGCAATCGAAGGCTGCTTGATCCATTCCTGGAGGCGACGGACATTCGTATCGTGACTCTTTTCGATCTGAGCACGCACGTCAGCAAGCTCCTTCGAATCGGCACGGGCGACCCGCGGCAACACCGCGGCCGCCGCCCCTGCCACCGCCCCTTGAATGAAATCCCGTCGACCTAATCGAGCCATAAAAGTTTCCTCTCTTCAGTACAGCATAGCCTTTCTCTTAACGGGAAGTTATCCTCCCAATAGGTTGCTTTCTTCGGAGGTTTGCTGTGCGTTTCTCCAGGAAATTTATGGCAGCCGCACTGGTTCTCCTGGGTACCGTTTCATTCGGCCAGGCCAGACCGGTCGGCTTTCCCAAACTGTCGCAAATGTGGGAGCAGGCCGATCTCGTCGTGGTGATCCAACCGCTGTCTCGGGAGCAAACGTCCGACCAGTTGGATCCGAAGTACGTGCAGCATTATCGCCCGGACTGGCGTTACCAAGGCTTCAATACACGCTGCAAAATCGTCGAAGTTTTGAAGAAAGCCGCGTCAGTCCCGGACTTCAAGGAGCCGGAAATCAGGATTCGCCACTTTGGCTACACAGGTCCAGGTGAATTCAATGGGGGGGTGTTCGCCTACTTTCATCTTCCTCCCAAAAAGTACGCGACCTATCCCGCTTCCGCGGACTTCCGCTCTGCCGAGACCGACCTTCCGATCGGGTATTCGGACCTCGTCTTCCTGGCCTTCCTGAAAGCCCGCCCTGACGGCCGTTTCGACCCGCTCACCGGGGATTACGATTCTTCGCCCTCGTTTCGGATATTAAGCGCCACGTTTTCCGGAACACGCCATTACTACAACGAGGTCATGGCCGAGGCGGAGGCCAAGAGACCGCCCGCTTTCGATTTTGCAGAGGTTGCGCCGGGTGTCTTCTGCGCTACCGGGACCGGGAGCATGAATGTGGGGGCCAATGCGGTTGCCATCATCAACGAGCAGGAGGTTCTGCTGGTCGATTCCACAACGTCCCCCTCTGCGGCCATCCTCCTTCAGAAAGAGTTGAAGAAGCTGACAGATAAGCCTATTCGCTATGTGATCAATACCCATTTTCATTTTGACCACGCGTTCGGCAACCACCTTTTCCAACTCGAAGGGGCCACCATCATCGGCCATGAATACACGCGAGAGCAGTTACCCAAGCACGCAGCCGGAGGAAGGACGTACGAGCGATTCATCAAGGGACTGCCTCAGGAAATCGAGCAGTTGAGACGCCAGTCCGAGCAGGAAACAGATCAGGCGAAGAAAGCCGGACTGCAAGAGAGAATGCGGATTCAAGAGAGACTGAACAGCGATCTCAAGAGTGCTTACGTCGCGTCTCCCAACGTCAGCTTTCGCGACCGCATGAAGCTGACCCTGGGAACAAGAGAGATCGAGCTGATCCACTTCGGACCGGCCCATACCGGTGGAGATGTGGTGGTCTACCTCCCGCGAGAGAAGATCGTATGCACCGGGGATTTCTACAACGGCTACGTCGGTTACCTGGGCGACGCCTTCGTTGACCAATGGGACGACGCGCTCGAGAAGTTTGAAACGCTCGACTTCGAGACGGTTATCCCCGGCCACGGAAAGCCGTTCCGGGGAAAAGAGAGGATTCCGTACGTACAGGCCTGCCTGAGAGACCTGTGGAAACAGGCAACAGCGCTGAAAGGCCGGGGCATCTCCGCAGAGGAGGCGGCGAAGCGGATCGACCTGACGCGGCACAATGAGCAGTTGCCTCAGTTCCGCACCCCGGGGATCGATGTTCTGGCCGTCGAACGGATCTTCGAATTGCTTCATGGAAGGTGAGACTGAGGATTCGCGTGGATCGCCTCGAAATGCAAGTTCGGGCTGTTAGTCTCTTTCGCCTGCCTCCTCGAACGTCCTGAATTTGAACACGCCGGGCGGGTGATTACGCTTGGTCCTCGTCCGTATTCATTGCCAGA
>RPQK01000387.1 GCA_003819755.1 Acidobacteriota bacterium
CGACGCTGCTCACAGGAGCGGTAGCGGGGGTTTTTTACTACGGCCAGGAGGGCCTGATTCGGTAAGATCGGGAGGACCTTGATGAACTGAACGACCAGAAGGACCTGAAAGACTTCAGGGACCGTCTCTATTCCAGATCTTTCAGGTCCTTCAGGTCCTTCTGGTCCTTCAGGTCGTTCAATTCGTTCAGGTTCTTCCGGTCCCTTTTCCCCGACACCCACGGGTTCCCGGGCACATAAAACCGCCAGGGCAGTTCTGCCCCTCGGTTGATGCCGATCCTCTCTGACACGGCCACCCGTAATGCGGGCGGCGGCACCTCAGCCGCCAGGTACAGAGGCGGCTCCGTCAGGGGCTGCCTGTGGTGCCGGTCATCGATGCCGAAGGCCACGGTCAGCTTGCCGGGTCCGCTGGTCAGTTCTCTGTCCTTCCTGACGGCGCGCCGCGCCCTCATGACCTCGATCCCTTCGATCGGCTCAACCGCACGGAAAAGGACGGCGGCCCCGACCCCTGCTGGTTCGGTCACGACATTCAGGAGCCAGTACATGCCGTAATTGAGATAGACGTAAGCGAGCCCCGGCTCGCCCATCAGCACTTCTCCGCGCCACCCCGCCGCGGTTTTGCTGTTGCGCCTTTTTACTTCGCTCCAGGCATGGCAGGCCGGATCGTCTTCCCGGTAGGCCTCAGTCTCGACGATCCGCCCCACCAGGCGGTGACCGTTCTCTTCGTGGACCAGGAGTTTGCCGATCAGTTCCCGGGCGACGCCAAGGGTGGGACGCGAGAAAAAATCGGGGGAAAGAATCTCAATCTTCATGTGCGACGGACAGCCCCAGCGGGCTTCGGCTATATGATAGCAGCCGCTATGAGATCCTGAAGATGGATGGACACGGACGTTAAGCGTTTGGTCCGTGTCCGTCCGTGTTTGTGCGCCTACACCTGCTCCGGCACGACATACGGCGCCCGGTATTCGCGCTTCAGCATCCGGTTCGCCTCTTCGTCGTTCTTGAAGCGCTCGGTTGCGGGGTCAAACTCCAGAACCCGGCCGAGCCGGTAAGAGATGTTCCCAAGGTGGGCCAGGGCCGAGGACAAGTGGGCGGACT
Source organism: Acidobacteriota bacterium (assembly GCA_003819755.1). Classification (GTDB taxonomy): domain Bacteria; phylum Acidobacteriota; class UBA6911; order RPQK01; family RPQK01; genus RPQK01. The sequence goes on from RPQK01000387.1 coordinate 1,098, forward strand.
CGACCGGCGCATGCAGCTTCGAGGCATCTCGGGAGCGCACGCATTCGATGAAATTCTGAAAATGATCCCCGCCTTTTTCCCGGCTGGGCCCCGGCGTTCGGTCCCGGCCAAGGAAAATCTCGTATTTGTCGTACCCTTTTATGACCAGATACCCTTCGGAACCGTAAAAGATGTTGCCGACTCCAGCGCCGTCTTCAAGATTCGTGCACCACGGCCGAACCTCGAACTCGATCAGCTTGCCTTCCTTTGGGTAATGATAGACGGAACAGAGGGTCTCGGGCGTTTCCTTCGCGTCATCGAAAAGGAACTTCCCGCCCATGGCCGTGATTTTCTCCGGCAGACCGACTCCCAGCCCCCACAGGCACATGTCGGTCTCGTGAATCCCCTGATTCCCGACGTCGCCGTTTCCGAATTCCCAGTTCCAGTGCCAGTTATAGTGGACGATGTCGCGGCTGAACGGGCGCTGCTGAGCAGGACCGAGCCAGATGTCGTAATCGAGATTGTTCGGGACAGGCTCGACACCTTTCTTTCCAATATCCCCGCGCCACCGGAAAACCAGTCCGCGGGCCATGTAGACCTTTCCGATGGTCCCTTTTCGCAGGTGGTCGACCGCTTCGCGGATCGCCTCGGAACTGCGCAGCTGGACGCCGTGTTGGACAATCCGGTTGTATTTCTGGGCTGCCTCCACCATCTTCCGGCCTTCCCACACATTGTGCGAGCCCGGCTTCTCCACATAGACGTCCTTGCCGGCCTGACACGCCCAGATGGTGGCCAGTGAATGCCAGTGGTTCGGGGTGGCAATGCCGACCACGTCAATCTCTTTGTCTTCGAAGACCTTTCGAAGATCCTTCTCGGTCTTGACGGACTTTGAGTACTTTGAACTAAAATCCGTCGCCCGTTCGGCCAGGATCTTGCTATCCGGATCGCACAGGGTGGTTACCTGGACGTTCTCCTGGTCCATGAAACCCTCGATGTGCGACTTGCCGCGCCCGTTCAGCCCCAAAACGGCAGCCCTGATCCGGTCATTGGATCCGAAGGCCTTTTGGGGTACGTAAGTGGGGGCACTAAATGCGGCGCTTGTTACAGCAGTCTTCTTCAAGAACGTTCTACGGTCGATCGATTTGTCTTGCTCCATGGCAAAGACTTTTATCGCGGAAGAGGAGGAAAACGCAAGAAAAGGATGAAGAATGAAGGATGAAGAAAGAAGGATGAAGGATGAAGAAAGAAAGGGACACGGGCAGGCGGCGCAAGGTGAAACGTCAAACAGCTAGCCGTTGCGTCGTTTGCCCGTCTTCATCCTTCATCCTTCATCCTTCATCCTTCTTTCTTCATCCTTCTTCCTTCTTCAGCACCGCCAGGTGCTCTCTAAAGGTTGATCGTATTCGAATAAAATCCGGGTGATCCAGCTTCAGTTCAGAGGCGATTTGGCGAATCGCACTGTCCTCGATTGTTGAAATGGATTCGTCCGAGGCGGAAACCGCAAAGAGGCATTCGAGCAGCGCGAGCTTCTGGTCGCGAGTGGCAAGCCGGTTGAACTCACGTGTCACCAGGTAATCCTCGGTAGCGCCGAACAACCGGTTCTGCGTCTTGGCTATCTGGACCACCATCACGGCCTGCTCAGGCGAAAGCCCGCCAAGCTTGACGACGATCTTCTCCATCGTCCGAGTCTCTTCGTCGCTCACTTTGAGATCGGCGTGAGCCACCCGGCTGAGAATATAGGCGAAGGCCGCGAGGTATCGGGCGTGTTCCGGGTCAAGCCGGTCAAGCTCATCCGCGATTTTGCGCACCGTCTGGGTCTCTACCCCTTCCGGGCCTGTGTCGTCCGCCTTGAGCCCCAGAAATTTTAGAATGGACATGCTTGAAGTGTACCGGCTTTCTTTCCCGTTGTCAGTCGGTCAGTTCTCTTACTTGCTTTTCGCCCGGTAGCCGCCCTTGGTTGTGACAACCGCGACGTCCGGGCGGGTTATGTCGATTTTGACCCGGTGAACCAAGCCATCGGTTTTTCGAGGCGACGGGATGTATGTGACGGTATAGACATCCTGCAACTCACCGATAATCTTGGCATACGCCTGCTCAAGCGCCGTGATCGAAGGCGTTTCGAAGTACTTGCCCGCGGAGACATACGCGAGCTTGAAAAGATAATCCTTCGCGTGCTTGTACATCATCTGGGCCTTGTACGCTTCCTTGTCGCGATCGGAGGTGGGGCCGAGGATGATAGGCGGAGTGGTGGGTCCGGGAGGCATTGGGACTGTAACGGGTGGCAGGGGATCAGGATCTCGGCTGCCCGGCGTTGGGTTTCTGCGGGTGCCTCGCCGAGTCCGAGGATCCCGGTTGCGCGGGTCTGACGGATCGTTGGGATCGGGATACCGGTCGTCCCTGTCGTCTCTTGGAGTGTGGATGCGCGAGTACCAGGCCCGGGAATCATATTGAATCGGGTAAACGACGATGCCTGACTCCTCGATGAGCTCGATCGACTCCTTCTCATTGTAGCCGTCGCTGCCATGGTCGATCCCATCGGTGTAGACGATCATGGCCCGACGCGGCGTCCTTCGAGTCAGCTTCTTCTCGGCCACGAGACAAATGGCTTCATAAAGGTGAGTTCCGTTGGCCTTCTCGTTGGTACGAAGACCTTCGACCGTGTCCATGACCTTCTGGAGATCGGAAGTCCAATCGCAGTCGATATAAATTTTGTCGTCGAAGCTAATCAGGAGCATCCGGTTCCGCTCCGGCATCTGCGCGACGAAATCGATCGACCGATCGCGAATCCCCTCTTGAATATCGTAGGTGCTCGGACTCACATCGAGGAGCAAAGCCACGTCAAATGGTTCCTCTGACCGGAACAGTCGTGCGAGTTTCTGTTCCTTGTCATCTTCGTAAATCTTCACCTCTTCCGGCCGGATGTCGGATATTGCCTTGCCGAACCGGTCGGTGAAGCGAACATGGAAGACGATTTCTTCCGAGGAGACCTGAATCCGGGGCGGTTCCTGGCTGCTGGCGACCGCCGCCAGCCCGGCGACGACGCAGAAGGCTCCGGCCACGCTTCGAATGCTCATGGTTATAATGATAGAGGTTCACGGTTCACGGTTCACCGTTCACGTTTTTTATAACATGCGCTTCAAAGATCTCGGCTGCATCTCGTTTGAGGCGGCCCTTACCAAACAAGAACAGACTGTTGCGGCCGTTGCGGACGGACTCGAGGATGAGACTGTCTTCCTGCTCGAACACCCGCACGTTTTCACCTGCGGCCGAGGGGGCGACGCGGCTAACCTCCTGGCGAGCGTGGACTGGAATGAAAATCCCATAGAGTTGGTGCGGATCAATCGGGGCGGTGATGTGACCTACCACGGACCTGGGCAGCTTGTCGGCTACCCGCATCTGGATTTGAAGAGAAGAAGCAGGGACGTGCACCGCTACCTGCGAGATCTGGAGGCGAGTCTCATGGCGACGGCTGCCAGATTCGGAGTCCCTTCTTTTCGCCGGGAAGGACTGACGGGAGTCTGGACGGAGAGGGGCAAGCTCGCGTCAATCGGAGTCGGTGTCCGGCGCTGGGTCACGATGCACGGTTTTGCCCTGAACGTGTCAACCGACCTCAGATACTTTCAGCTGATCAATCCCTGCGGTATGCCCGACTGCCCGATGGTGTCGCTATCGAGCCTGACGGGATGCGATATCGAAATGGCGGCCGTGAAACAGGTGTTCGCGGAGGAGTTTGAGAGGGTGTTCGGCTTAACAGAGCCTGGAGCGTAGCGTCTTTTTGCGGAGCGACCCGGCCGTTGCCCGTTACCACTAATTGTGTTGCTGACCCGCAACGGCCGGGTCGCTCCGCAAAAAAAACGCTACGCTTGCGGCTCTGTTAATTGGGGCAAATCCTCCGGCCGGGCAGAGGCCGGGACGCTGCGCTTCGGCGTTGGCGATAAAGACAGAAGCTTCTTGAGGTCATATATCATCCCCTCCCTGGTGTAGGAAGAGAACTCGACAATCCCGGTGTCCATCCGAATTGCGTCTTCCGGGCAGGCTTCCACGCAGTAGCCGCACATCACGCAGAGCCCGAGGTCGATATCGAACCTGACCGGGTATTTTTCGATCTGGGGGTTTGGGTGCTCTCCTGCGACGATGTATATGCAGCGCGCCGGGCAGACGGTTTCGCACATCATGCACGCGACACAGCGCGGCGACCCGTCTTCACGGCGCGTCAGCCGGTGAAGCGTTCGCAGGCGCGGCGCCAGCGGCCGGCGCTCCTCGGGAAACTGGTAAGTAGCCGAGCCTCTCCTGTCCTTGGCCAACCCGAAGACATGCGCGGTGTGGAGAGCCATGTTCCGAAAGAAATGGCCCGCCGTCAGCGCCATTCCCCGAATGATCTCGGGAACGTAGCTGCGTTCCCACAAACCCGTCTCAACAACCTTCTTTATTGCCATTTATCAACCTGATCCGTGATGTCCACGGTCCATATTCATCCTTTTAAAAGCACCAGCACGAGCCCGGTCACCAGAATATTGATGATCGACAACGGGAGCATGATGGTCCACCCGAGCTTCATCAGCTGATCCCAACGGAAGCGGGGCAGCGTCCAGCGAATAAGCATGAGCAGGAAGCAGAAGAAGAACACCTTCCCGAGAAACGCTCCTACCTGCAAGACCATCACCACGAGCGTCGGCAGGTTCCAGACCGAGCCCCATGGGAAGTGGAAACCATCGGCCGTCAAGAACGGCACCTGCCATCCTCCGAAAAACAGCGTGGTCACCAGCGAAGCGGCCAGGATGGTTTCAATGAAGTCCGACTGCCAGAACATCGCGAACTTCATTCCGCTGTATTCCATGAAGTAACCGACGATCTCGGACTCACCTTCCGGGATATCAAACGGCACGCGTTTGGTCTCGGCCATCGCCGCGGTGAAAAAGAGGATGAAGCCAAGGGGTTGCAGGAGGACGCCCCACAGCGGCAGCCAGCCACCCCACAGCTCGCCTTGCGCAACATTGATCTGCTGCAGATCCAGGGTTCCGTAAATCATAAGGAGCCCGATGACCGTCGCACCCATGGTGATCTCGTAAGAGATCATCTGGCCGGACGCGCGCATACCGCCGAGCAGGGCGTAGTTGTTGGCAGAAGCCCAGCCGCTGAGCACGAATCCGTAGATCCCCATGCTCATGACCGCAAAAACATAGAGCAGTCCAACATTGAGATGCAGAATCTGAAACGAAACCGTGTAACCCCAGAGGCTGTAAACGCCTCCGAACGGAATGACCGCGAAGCTGATCAGCGCGAAGAACAGGGCGATCATTGGGGAGATCGTGTGGAGGAAACGATTGCCCAGTGGCGGAATGAAGTCTTCCTTCGTGATGAGCTTGATGCCATCGGCTATGTTATGCCACAACCCCATCATGGTCGGGAGGCCGAAAAAAGTGGCTCGGTTCGCCCCGATCCGGTCCTGCATCACGGCGCTCTGTTTTCGTTCCATCCAGAGGAGCAGGTACATGAACGTCATGACAGCACTGAAGACGAACCCGACTATGAGGAAAGCGATTAGGTAGTTCATTTGATTGACTATCGCGCGCGAGCTGACGGCTGATCAGGCAGTTCCCGTCAGCTGTCAGCCGTCAGCTCGTGAGCTGTCAGCATTTCACCAAACCCATCCATCTCCGCGTAACTCTTTCCTCGCCACTCCATGAAGAGATCTGCGGGATGGTTGTAGACGAGGGGGTACTCAAGCTTTTCAGCCAAGAGAGAAAGAATCTCGAAATCGGTCTTCGACTCCTCCAATGGCGGCACCGCACGGCAAAAACGCTGAACTCGTCCCTCGAAATTGGTAAACGTTCCGTCCTTTTCGGCGTACGCCGCTGAAGGAAGGACGACATGCGCCCTTTCAGCCGTCTGGTTCCAGTTGGTTCCCTGGTAGATGATTCCGGGGACGTTCTCCAGAATGTCCAGCGCCTCAGGAGCGTCGAAGTTGTGCTGAAAAACGTAGAGCACCTTGATCCGGCCAGCCGCGGCGCTTTCCAGAATCGTTTGCACGTTTGTCGTCAGCCCCAGCTCCTGTGCGCCTCGGCTGTTCGGGTTCTTGTCTGCCCGGATCAGGAAATCGTCCTGGTACCCGGGTCTCTCCCA
>RPQK01000388.1 GCA_003819755.1 Acidobacteriota bacterium
GGGTTCTGGGTTCGGGGTTCAAGTCAAAACCGAACCTCAGGCGCCAATCGGTCAATTACAATATCCTTGCTTCCTTGCGCAGTTTTTCAAGCAATGAGGCCGCCACTGTCTCCGCATTGCCCTGCAGGATCTCTGCTTTCCTGGTGGCTTCCGGGAAGTAGATGCGCTCGACTTCCACGCGCGGAATTTCAGCGACATTGATTCCGAGCGAGCTCAGCTCCACTCGCCGGATCTCTTTCTTCTTGGCCATCAAGATGCCCTTAAGAGGGGTAAAGCGGATTTGAGAAATCCCGGCTTGGATCGTGAGCACGGCCGGGAATGGCATTTCGACTTTCTGGAACCACCCGCTTTCCATCTCCCGAAGGGCTTGCAGCCGCCGAGCGGCGGGATCAACAGAAACCTGCATGACAATCGTGGCGTGGGGGACATTGAGGAGCTCGGCGAGCATAACGCCGGTCTGGGCGTAGCCGAAATCGTCCGACTGAGTTCCGGCGAGCACCAGGTCGTACTGTTCATTCTTCAAAACCTGGGCGAAGGCGGTGGCAGCCGCTAGCGGGCTGGTGATCTGGTTGGTCGGGTCGAGGATCAGTATCCCTTTTTCAGCACCCATTGCGAGACCCTTGCGCATCAGCTTCTCGGCACGTTCCGTACCAAGCGTCAGGAGCACCACCTCGCCGCCGTGTTTCTCCTGGAGCTTCAGCGCCTCTTCCAGCGCGTATTCATCGCATTCGCTGATCTCGAAGCTGACGTCGCTGTCTTTGATCCAACGGCCATCGGGACTGACTTCGTACCGGGTATCACGACCGGGAACTTCTTTGAGGCAGACAATGATTCTCACTTTTTGAAGAGCCTTTCGAATGCCTCCCTGGGATCAAGAGAGGGTCTGGGTGAACTGGAAGTGATCTGTTTTTCGACCGTCGACCGAATCTCAAAGGTTTCGCAGCCGTTCTGGGCATCCTTGCGGATGACTCTGACTGCAATGGGCTGAGAACACTCGAAGCGGGTCGACGGGTCGAAAAACACGCAGTTTTTGCAGGTATGAAGATCCGCCTTGCACTTGGGACATTGGCTGAGGGGCGTGATCTCTCCAAATGATGCCGGCAGCGCGACTCCGCACATGGCGCACCGGACGACCTGGTGGAATCCTGGCATCTTCGGTGATCTCGGTCCTTCGCGACTGCCTCGCGGTGTGGGAGCCGGCGCCCGCTTCTCCTGATACTTTTCTCGGTCTCGGTATCCTGGCTGACGATATTTCATATCAATCCCTAACTGAACTCGCTGATCCGCGTATGGTGAAAATTTCTCGGGGGTAACGCGGGCTGATTGGCTACAAAAGCGGGGGAAACGCTTTCCTGCATTCTCGTCGGTTCCTAATCCCGAGCGGAAAAAGGGAATGCCCCATCACCGATGGATTCTATGCTATTGATGAAGGCGTGTTCAAATGGTTTCTAGCAATTGACAACTGACGATTGAAGCGTTCATGGCTCGCGGTTCCCGGTTCAAGGTTAAAGGCGAAGGTTTGACTCCGTAACCTTGAACCCGGAACCTGAAGCGTGAACCTTTCAACCGTCAATTGCCTTCCCGCGTCTGCCCGTAGTAGGCGTTTGGTCCGTGTTTCCTCGTATAGTGCTTCTTGAGGAGGAACGGCGAGATTGCAGCCGCCTGCGGGTTGAGGGTCGACGTCAAGTAAGCGATGCGGGCCAGCTCTTCGACAATCACCGCGGTGTGTGCCGCTTCACCGGGGGAAGGCCCCCAGCAGAAAGGCCCGTGGCTTGCGACCAGGCAGGCCGGTGTTCGTTCCGGGTTCAAACCCGAGAAGCGGCGCACGATCACATGCCCCGTCTGGGACTCATACTCGAAGTCGATCTCCTCGGGCCTCATCAGTTCGGTGACGGGAATCGGCCCGTAGAAGTAGTCCGCGTGGGTTGTCCCGAAGCAGGGAATCTCGCGTTTGGCTTGCGCCCAGGCCGTGGCAAACGGCGAGTGAGTGTGAACCACCCCGCCTATGGACGGGAAACTCCGGTAAAGAACCAGGTGCGTCGGGAGATCCGAAGACGGGCGAAGCGCGCCTTCGATCACCCGCCCCTGCATGTCTGTGACAACCAGATCCTCGGCTCTGAGATCCTCGTAAGCCACACCACTCGGCTTAATGACGACCAGGTTATCCTTCCGGCTAATGCCGCTGGCATTGCCGAACGTGTAAAGAGCCAGCCCTTTCCGGGCCAGTTCCATGTTGGCTTCCAGGACTTCCCGCCTCAGTGCGTCGAGGTTCATGTTCTTCGGAGCTCCGTATGGTTCATGGGCGTTGACTACAGTTACCGACTGAAGAAGTCAGGAGTCAGAAGTCAGAATAGGAAGACCACTACACCGTCTCATGCCTTTCTTCTGACTCCTGACTCCTGACTTCTGACTTCTTTCCCTGGCAACTGCTCAACGCGCATGGTTCAACTATTGCGATCGGACGATGTCACCAACCTTCGCGCCCGATCCGGTAACAAAGCTGGCGACTGAAGAACCCTCATCTACTTCAGCCACCTGAACGGTGCCGACTTCCTGGGTCAGCTCGCGCAATACTTTTCCGGTTGCCGGGTCCTTCACCGTGCTCGTCACGCGCAGGACTTTGAGCTTGTCGCCGACCTGCACACCCTGGGCAGAGCCGATGTTGAGAATAACCGTTCCGCCGTCGGCATGCGCCACCAAGCCCTTGACCTGGACGACCCGAGTGGGCAGACGGTCTGCGCTGGCCACCAGTTGCTTGGCCGCCTCATCGGCAGCCGCGTGAGTCGCTTCTCCCAGGATCGTGTCCCGGAAGTTGCTCGCGCCCATGTCGATCTCTCCAGCGCCAAAGCCTCCGCCGCCGGCGCCGATTCCGCCGAGCATCAGGCCGCTGCGGGAGGATTCGCCTTTGCCTTCGGCTACGGCCAGAATCTCCGCGGTACTGACGTCAACCATCCGGCAATCGAGCACGACTTTTGCCTTACCCTTGGAGGTTCCGACCTTGCCGCCGCCGAAACCGCCAAAGCGGCCGGCCGCTCCGCCGATCCCGAGCTTCTTGTCCTCGGTCCCAAACTGAGTGATGCTGCCCACAATGATCGCATCCACGCCCAGCACCTTGCCGATGCTGGCAGCGGTGCTCGGGTTGGCCCGGTCGCTGTTCGAGAAGTTCTGCTCGGCCAGGATAGCCTGCAACGCTTTCCGCTCCACTACACTATAAGTGCCATCTTTTACCAGTCGGGTGACGAGCAGATCCGATATGCCCTTCCCGATATCCCAGTTACCTTCCCACCAATGCTGAATGGAGGCAAAATCGAAATCCATAATCGCGACCCGCTTCTTGCCCCCGGGTGCCCCAAGAACTAGCGCGGACGAAACAATGACGACGAGAACAGACAGAAGTATCCTTCTCATAAGCGAACCTCTTTCCCCCTGACCTGTGCCGACAAGGTTAACGAATCTCCTTCAGCTTGCCGCCCTCGAATAACAGCGAATAGCCTGAGTACTTCCAGACCGTGCGTTCGCCGAGCTGCACCCGTTGCACGGGAGAACCTACAGCTCGCATGACCTGTTCTTCGTCCATCCCGTCGGCTAACAGGATAGACTGTTGCACGGTCGAAACTTGTGATTCAGATCCTCTCCCGGCTATGGGATCACGGTCTTTCCACTCCTCTATAAAGAGGGCGCTATTATACATCGCTGGCATAGGCCCAAACGTCTGATAACCAAAAAAGTCATGCCCGTACAGGCCGTAAGCGCCGAAAGGAGAGTAGGAGTAGAAGGGAGACTGGGAATAGAACGGGGAGTGGTAACGATATCCGCCAAACAAGAATTCGTTACCCGTGCCGGCAAAAGTCGGCCGATGACCCGAGAACAGGAACCTGTTGAGGATCGGGGGATACCCGAAATGGTTCCTGGAAGCGCCGAAGCCGAAGAAGAGATTTCCTCTGGTTCCACCCCAGTGGCTGGATCCCCCCTTCATTTTGTCGCGCGTGACCTGCGCTTCGACGGGAGTCAAAAGGACGGCAAACAGGGCAACAACAAGCATCCTTCGCATGGTTGGTCCCTCCGCGAGACATTATAGACCAGGAAGCAAGGGGGCGTGACAAGGTGACGAGGTGACAAGTGACCGGGTGGCAAGGTGAACGGACGGGCAGTGAGGATGCGGTCCCAGCCGACGCCTGCTCTCATCGCGATCACCCTGTCACCTTGTCACCCTGTCACCCGGTCATCTTTTTCCGCCCACTTGACTTACCTCCAATGAAGCGTAGATTAGACTGGACGATTCTATGACTCTTAAACTCTCCGGCATCTATGCGGCGCTTGTGACCCCACTCGACGAGGAGGGTCAGGTTTCTCACGAGATCCTGCAGGAGTTGATCGACTTCGTGATCAGTCGAGGGGTGGCGGGCATTTGTTTGGGTGGCGCTACCTCGGAATACGTGCACTACGACCTGGAGGACAGGAAGCGGATTATAACAACCGCGACAAAAGCCGTCGGAAATCGAGTGCCTGTTCTCTCTGCCGTCGGCGCTTCGGCTCTGAATCGGGTACTCGAGCTGGCGCGTCATTCGGCTGACGCGGGGTGCACCGCCCTCCTCGTTCCCACGCCCCACTTCTACCACTACGAGGAGAGGGATTACGAGACGTTCTTTCGGAAGGTCTTCAGTTCGGTGCCGCTTCCCTGTCTTATCTACGACTTGCCCAGCTTCACTAACCCACTTCAGGTCGACACGATTCAACGGCTCCTGCTGACGGCTCAGAACGTGATTGGCTTGAAGGACAGCACTGGCATCACTCGGTACCAGGCGCGACTGGCCATGGCGCGAGAACAGAGCGACTTCAGCTTGCTCGTGGGTGACGACCGGCTCTTATATTCGGGCCTTTCGTCCGGCTGGGATGGCGGCGTATCGGGAGTCGCCTGTCTGTGCCCTGAAATCCTTGTCCAACTGTACAACGAATATCGGAAAGGTGACCGGACGCAGGCCAAGCAATGCCAGGCCCTGCTTGATGAGGTGCTCAACGAGCTCGGCAAACTGCCGTTTCCCTGGGGGATAAGGATAGGTCTGGGGGCGAGGGGAATACCGACCGGCCAGCTGCCTCTGCCGCTTGCCCCTTTCCGAAAACAACAGATGCTCCAGTTCCGCGAATGGCTCCCCGCCTGGCTGGAGCGAAACCACCTCGGATGATTGCGAATCGCGGTTATCCACGAATTACCCGAATAACGCCAGGTTAATTCGTGTAGTTCGTGGATAACCGCAATTCGCAATCATGCAATCACAGTCTTTCCAAATGCGGGTCGGTCTCGATGATCGGCTTAACCAGGATCCAGGAGAAGAAAACCGACATAACGCCCACGATGACAACCGTGAACAGAACGATATAAAAGAACTTGGTATTGATGTTGTTGAACAGCGCGAGCGCTTCCTTTCTCGGCTGAGCAACGGCCAGATACCAGTCGAGCTCGGGCAGAGAGTCCTTGAGTTTGAAGGGCGGAAAGCCGAGGAAGAGCCGGTCGTCTCCATCGTCAATCTGCAGCGAGCGGTTCCCGTTCTCGATCGCGTTTTGTAAGGCGGCGAAGTGTTTGAAACGACGCAGATCCTTGAACGTCGCCTCGGGGCTTACGAGGATGACCGAGTCGCCTCTGAGCAGTAACGCGTGGCCGCGCTGCCCGACCTTGATCGAATTTACGAGGTTAATGATTTCCTCGCTGTCGACGATCGCCCGGACAACCCCAACCGCCCTCTGGTTGGTTCTGTCGACAATGGGGACCGCGAACTCCATCGCGTACATCCCCGATTTGTCGTCGTAAGTGAAATCGCCGATGTACCGGCCGCCCGCACCTTCTCGGAAGGCGTATCGCCACCATCTCTTGTCAGAAAGGTAGTAGTCCTGGTTGCGATGGGTCGCAGCCACGGTGCGGCCAAAGGCATCGGTGACGAGCAATTCCCGTAGACTGCTGTCCAGCGTGAACTCTCGCAGAAAACGAGCTGTGTCGTTTTCCAGGACCGACCGGATGAACTCCGATTTCTGAACGTCACCATTGGTCCATTCCACCCGATTCCGGTCGACGTTAGCCTCGAGCCCTTTCTGATTGGACTCGTAGACCCGAGCACGAATTTCGGGCGTCAAAGCCAGGCTCTTCAACTCGTCCGCGACTCGTCGGAAGTAGCTATTGAGTTCCATCTGGGCGTTTTCGGCGACGACACTCAAATGTCCGCCGATTACGTCTTGATAGGTTTCCCGCGCCCCCGAAAGGAGGATGATCGATCCAACCGCCATCGGGAGCAGTCCGATGATTACGAAGAGGATGAAGATTTTTGGCTGAATTCGGGTCTTTTCCTGGTTCTCCATAAAACCCTCCTTCGCTGTGCCATCTATCGATCGTAGAAGCCGATCGAAGTGTGGTTGATTGCCGACTATCTGATCGGATTCTATTACTCGCAAAAGCGGAAGTCCAATGGCGTCCGTCACAAGTAAAGTAGCGGGTACCGGATTGATCGCCTATCATGGTGTTCAATGAGACAGCAACTCCAAGTTAAAACCAGTCAAAGCATTGAATTGAAGGAAATCACGCGGGAGATAAATCAGGCTATCGCCGGAGCCGACATCAGAGAAGGCGCCTGCCTGGTGTTCTGTCCTCATACGACGGCGGCGATCACGATCAACGAGCATGCCGATCCGGACGTCCGTCTGGACCTTCAAAAGGCTTTTGAAAAGCTCGTCCCGTCCGTCCCGTTTGCGCATGTGGAAGGGAACTCCCCCGCGCACTTCCTGTCCAGCGTGGTCGGGCCCTCCGTCCTGATTCCGATACGGGAAGGGCGGCTCCAGTTGGGAACCTGGCAAGGTGTTTTCTTTTGTGAATTTGACGGTCCCAGGACCCGGCAGGTCTGGCTGCAGGTAAGCTGAAAAAACACTATCCACGAATTACACGAATTACACGAATTGAATGGTGTTAAATTCGTGTAATTCGTGTTACAACCGTAACACTTGATCGCGCCGCGCGTGCAAGTTTGGTTGTGCGCGGCTGTAATTAGTAGTGATATTTGACTTTGGTTCAATTTCTTTCAACCGGCTTTTGTCAGATGTTCGAGGGTGGCGGCACGCGCGCTCTGAAGTGTGCTGATCAGAATATCGAATATCGAATATCGAATGTCGAATGTCGAAGGAAGGGAAAAGCTGTAGAC
>RPQK01000389.1 GCA_003819755.1 Acidobacteriota bacterium
AGGCGACGCCGCTTTCCCCTGTGCACGATCGAACCTGCACGACATCCTACAGACCAAAGCGGCGTCGCCTCGGGATGCCTGATAAAACGTCGGCCTCTCGTTGCCGCCGCACTCCATATTGATCACGTGGCCCCGGCTCCGAACTTACCGCCTCTCCGAGCGACGTTTCTGGTACTTGTCGTACGCCTCGGCTCCGAGCTTGGTTTTCAGGTACTCCTCGTATTCCTTGATCAAAGTCGCGTCTCTCGGCCGACCGTAGATGTCGCTTGATTTGTACTTGCCCTCGTCGAACTTCCGCTTTGTCCACTCGTCGTGGATATGAGTGATATCGGCTTCATCGATCACGTCCTGAACCAGCTGCGGAGGGATAAAATACACGCCTTCGCGGTCTCCGAAAACCACGTCACCGGGCATCACGGTTGTGTTTCCGATCCTCACCGGGACGTTGATGCCCGTGACCATCAGCCCCTTGATCGCGGGCGGCACGGCAGCGCGGAAATATCCGGCCATATCGAAGTTCGCAACACCTTCCAGGTCACGGATGGCGCCATCGATCACAAATCCGGTCCCAGTAGTTTTCCAGATGTAATAGGAGAGGTTGTCTCCTATGATCCCGCCCGCCGCGAGGTTGCCTCCCGCATCGACCACAAACACGTCGCCGGGCTGGAGCATGTCGATCACCGTCTGGTGGTTCAGAGGCTTGCTTTCCTTAGTCTTCCATTCCGCCGCTTGGGCATCGGCCACGTCGGCGCGGATAGGCATCAGCTGGACAGTGACAGCCCGGCCGACCAGTTTCTTCCCGGGGTGGAGAATCTGAAAGCCGTCGGCATACTGATTTGGAAAGCCGCGAGCGGCGACGCCGAGCACTTCCTCAGCCGAAAGACCCCGGACCTTCTCCAGAATCGAATCCGGGACCTTCGGCCGGCCATCGGGGAACCGTTCGTAGGGATTTTGTGCCGTGTACTGAGTCAGCTGCTCGGGCGTGAGCTTGAAGACCTGACCCAGCGCGGGGGCGCAGAAGAGCAGAAGAATGACGAGCCCGACAGCAGCCGGGCTGAAACGGACCAGGCGTCTGACGGAAGTCAGTGAGCGTTCGTTCATGGTGTCCTCGCTTTTCACGATGTCTTGGGTGCAAACCAGGCGGCGCCTGGCCTCAGCATTCTCTTCACGGCTTCCTCGTCCAGTTCGAGCCCGATCCCTGGGCGGTCCGGGACGGTCACGAAGCCCTTCTGGATGATCTCGCCCTCTTTGACATACACCTTCCACTGTTGCATCCGCGGGGCGGGATGTCCCCAGTGCCATTCGAGGACCAGGGCATTGGGGATGGCGGCCAGCACATGACAGGACGCCATCATTCCAATTGGGGAGGCCTGGCAGTGGGGCGCCATCGGGACGTAGTAAGTGTGGGCCATGTCCGCTATCTTGCGGGCCTCGAGCAGTCCCCCACACTTCTGAATGTCGGGCATCACGATGTCGACCGCGCGTTTCTCCAGCAGCTCACGGAATCCGTGCCTGAGAAAGAGGTTTTCTCCCGCGCAGATGGGAACGTGGCACGACTCCCGAACATCGCGCATGGCGTCGACGTTTTCCGGAGGCACCGGTTCCTCGAGCCAAAGCAGGCGGAAAGGTTCGAGCAGGCGTGCCACCCTCTTCGCTGTGCCAAGGTCATAGCGCCCGTGCATGTCGACGGCAAGATCGATTCCGGCCGGGAGTGACTCGCGCATAAACGCGACCTTGTCGATCATGTGGTCGATTTCGGCATTATTCGCAGTCCAGTTAACGCGGTCAAAACGAGCAGGGTCGCGGCCGTCATCAATATCGATTTTGGCTGCGGTGAATCCAAGGTCAATGATCTGCGCAATCCACTCCTTAGCCTTGGGATCATTACGATTGTTCGTCGCCGAATCGCAGTAGATCCGAACCTGGTCCCGCATCTTACCGCCCAGCAGCTGATAGATCGGCAGGCCGAGCGCCTTGCCCGCCAGATCCCACAAGGCGATCTCGACCGCGCTGAGCGCGGCTACGTACTGGCCGGCCTGGGCGCCGGCGAAAATTCCCGACGTGCGAATCCGCTCGAATAACGCGTCCACGTTCAGGGGATCCTGCCCGATTAGCGCCGGGCGGAAGCCGGAGACAATAGAGGCGCCGCCGCTCACCGCGTCGACTCCTTCGCCGTCGCCGAACACCCCCTGATCCGTAGTAATTCGGACGTGCAACGCCCGGACAAACGCCGTCTGCACATCCGTGATCCGCAGCTTCGGTCTCCGGGAGGGCGACGTGGAGCTCTGAATCGCCGCTGAAAGCCCGCCAAGGCTCAAAAGACCGGTCACCCCGGCCCCTAATTTCCGAACAAACGACCTTCGATTAGACATCATTACTTCCCCCTTCTGACCGCAAAAATCGTCCCATCTCCAGATGGGACCGCGTCCACCTGGAGATGGGCGCCACTCCCGATCACAGGCGTCCAAACTTGGCAACGGCTTGCTTCAGCGATTTGAACTGCTCGATGAAAGGATAAGTGGAGTGCTCCTGGAAATCGAGCTCCTGCGCCTTCTTGAGAATGTCTTTCGCCTGGTCACGCGGCACGACCACCACGCCATCTTCGTCGGCCGTGATGATATCGCCGGGGTTGACCTTGATTCCCGCGCAGGTAACCGGGACATTGATGCCGGTACAACGGTAGTGGTTGATTGTGGTTCCAGGGGTTACCCCGCGGCTGAAAATTGGAAACTGGAGCCGCTGGATCTGCGGCAGATCCCGGATAGAGCCGTCGACAACGGCGCCGGCGAGTCCGCGAACCTTCATCGTTGTAGCCATTAATCCGCCGACGGCGCCGTAGTCGAGTCCGTCCTGGAGGGCCATCACGTAGACCGATCCGGGGGGCGCAGTGTCAATGGCCTCGACCATTCCCGAGGTCGCGGCTGCCCCCTCTTTGTGTTCCTCCTTCTTCATCAGAACGGTGACCGCCGGTCCGGCGAACTTGGTCTTAAAGAGCGGACGCATGTCGTGCGGCATATAACTCTGCTTCCCGTACAACTGCTCGATGGCATCTGCGACCGAGGCGACTTCCGTCTGTCGGAATCCCTCAATCACCGGATCCGTCGCCGGTTGCGAGTAGATCCAGGCGACGCCGGCAAAAACAGTGACTGCAAGGAACACAACCATTAATCGCTTGGCTTTCATTGCGAGATGTCCCTCCTCTTCCATCAAGGATTCTCCAGTAGGGATGTGATTACGGGGCAAAAGCACGGTTTACCGTTCAGAGGCCGGCCTGGCAGCGGGCCGACTGCTTTCTGCCGGGCGCTCGTCCCGGCAAACCGCCCGTATTCTACACCCCGCATGCCGAGTTGGAAGAGAAGGAAACTCAAAGCGGCAAACATGCTCTGGAGGGTAAGTAAACGGGAACGCGGACGATTCTGAGCCGCTGGGCGGGATGTAATCGGCAATAGGTACGGGAAGTGAGGAGCGGCCGCGCGTTTCTTACCGCTTGCCGGATTCTGGCGCGCCTTCTCGGCGGAGCCAGCCTCCGGCCAGTTGGCCGGCAAAATATGCGGCGACGAAAAGAGGGAAGGTGGCGAGTCGCCATCCTGTACCAGAAGTGAGGCGAATCAGGACGACCAGCGGCACAGGAGCGTGGACAAACAGAAACCATTTCCAGGAGAACTTCCTGACTCCTGCTCGCCAGTACCCAAAAGCGAGGTTGATCGCGAAAACCGCCGCGCTGACGAGCAAGAGCTTCACCTGGCGTTCCCCTTTCCGGCCTGGCCGGGAAAGCTCACCCGCAACTGACCGGGCCTGATCAAGCGCTCCTCGGCTCAATGTCAGGTCGTCATGATGGTTGGATAGACCTTCCGAACCACCTTCACGATTTCCCGGGTATCCTCTTCAGTGAACTTAGGGCCGATGGCCACACCTCCGAATTGTTCCAAAATCTCGATGGTTCGAGGGCAGCAGGCCGCTCCATATTGGATGGACTTGCCACGCGGCGAATTGAACGTCGGCCAGGCGGGGTGAACCGTGCGCTTCTGCTCAATGTACTCCTGGATTGGCAGAATGACTGAACCGCCCGGTCCTCCGGCGGCAAGACCCTCACTTCGCAGTGCCGCGACGTAACGGTTGCGCTGGTCCTTGTTCTTGAAACGGACAAAGACGCCGACTCCAATCTCACCGGCGGGATCCGGGCGGCGTCGAAAATGGACGCCGGGCAGGTCGCTCAGGCCTTCATAAACCCGAGCAGCGGCCGCTCGGCAGCCTCTGACGATCTCACCGAGCTTCCTCGTCTGGGCGAGCAGCACGCCGCCGGTGAATTCGCTCATGCGGAAGTTGCAGCCGACGAAGGGCTGCAGCTGAGCCTTTCCCACTGCCGCCTCGTGGGGCGCCCGCAGACTGCCGACGTCATGAAAACGGCCTGCCCGCTCGAAGAGGATCGGGTCGCTGGTCACGACCGCTCCACCTTCTCCGGAAGTAATCGTCTTGTTGAGCTGAAGACTGTATATGGCGATGTCACCCATCGAGCCCAGAGCCTTTCCCTTGTAGCTGCCGCCCACACTCTGCGCGCAGTCCTCGAGCACTCTCACCTTGTGATTGCGGGCAAGAGCCAGGATCGGATCCATATCGGCCGGATTCCCTTGAAGGTGCACCACGATGATCGCTTTAGTCTGGGGCGTGATCTTGCTCTCTATGTTGTTCGGGTCGATGTTGAACGACTCGTCAATCTCAGCGAAGACCGGAAGGCCCCCGGCGAGAACGATTGCCGAGTAGCAGGAATGCCACGTCCAGGCGGGGAGAATCACCTCGTCGCCGGGGCCGACCTCCAGCGCCGCCATGGCAGTCTGCAGCGCCGCTGTCCCGGAAGTGACACCCAGGCAGTACTTCGACTGCATTGCTGCTGCGAACTCCTTCTCGAATGTTGCGACCTTCGCCGGTTGGCGGCTCCCGGGTCCGTACCATCGGAAGGGAGATCGACTCTCCAAAACCTCGATTAGTTCAGCGCGCTCCTCTGCGCCGTAAAACTGAGTGCCGAAGTAGTCGGCGGATGGGCGGACGCGCGATTTGGTGGCGGCGGGCTGACTTTGGCCGGTTACGCCCGTTGCTGAAACGCCGGCCAGCGCGGAAGACAAAAGGAAATTCCTGCGGTTTATCATCTCGACCTCCAGTGGACCTCTCTCGTAGCACGTCCGTTCTCGCGACTATAGCAACCGTGGAACCGCGCATCAAGCAAGGTTCACCCTCGAGCGCTGGGCGCTTGCGATTCCCGTCCTTGAGGTCCTGGACCACATTGCAGCGCTTCACCCTTAACGGTTCTGCTGATCCAACACCTTCTTCAAGTTGTCCAGTTCCTGGGTGATGGCCTTCGCGAGCGCCGCGATGCTTGGGGGAGTGTCTTGAACAGGTGCGCCGCTCACGTCACGGACAAAAGCTTTGAACTGAATGTCAGCGAGCGGGGCCAGGATCCGCTCACGGTCGGGAATCATGGCCAGTTTGACGACCATCAGCAGCCGGGCGTACCGGTCGAAGAACTCCTGGGTAAGGCGGCCCTCGGCCTTGGCTTTCTTGGCCATCGCCATCATCTCCTGAAGCCCCGGATCCACATCCCCTCCCGAGGATGAGGTGATGCCTTCGAACAGAACTACGAACTTGTCGATCAGGACATACCCCGCCCGATCGGCCGTTGAAGCCTGCATCCAGGCTGTCAGCGAGACTAGAGCAATCAATGTAAATGCAGCGTTCTTCATTTTGCTTTCCTCTTGAAAATATTCTCGCAATTAGGATCCGCCGGCTGGTCCGCGTCTCCGGGCCAAGGCGGATTCGATCCGGGTCTGCCTGATTCTTGAGCCGAGCCGTCGGACAAATTCGTCCGAAACCTCGTCACGGCCGGGAAACGGCGGCTGTTTAACTGTGAGGGAGGTCAGAATCAGCTTCCCAACGTCCTGGTCCGGGATGTGACGGCGCCTGGAGCGGTAGATCGCCGCCTCAATCGCCCAGGTGCGGTCCGATTGCGTTCGACAAGCTCGGGCCAGGCACGGCGGGTCGACTCGGTGATCCCCTGCGTGCGGTTCGTGCAGGAGCAATGCAGTCTCGACGACGTCCGTCTGCAAGAGCGGCTCCGCCGTCCCGGCCGGAAAATTGGCGAATATCAGGAGGAGGCCGAACACGACGACGCCTGACGCGAAGACGGGGATCGCCCAGAGCCGAGGCATGCTGGCTCTGCCGTCCCGTCTCGCGATCGCCGCCCTCAGGCGAAGCTCGGCGATGTCGGTCCGAAAGTACTCGAGCGCCTCCTGCTTTTCCAGTTCAATTGCGCGTTCGAGTCTTGGAAGACGTCGATCCTGATCATTCTTCGTCATGGCAGACTCTCCAAATTGTCGGTTAACGCGGCTCGCGCCCGGTGGAGGCGAGACATCACCGTTCCCAGGCGCACTCCGAGTACGCGGCCAACCTCCTCGTACGACAGCTCACCGTAAGTACGCAACACAAAGACATCCCGCAGCCGGGAAGGAAGCGCGGCTACGGCGCGTTTGACGACCAGCACCTGCTCCTTCAGCTCCAGCAGTTCTTCCGGGTTGGGCGGCCTATCGGAAGTCTCGGGAACCAGGGAGAAGAAGTTCTGCCAACGCTGGCGCCGCAGAAAGTCCACGCAGGTGTTGCGCGCAATCCGGCACAGCCAAGCCTTGGAGGACAACGGTTCCCGGAGTTGGCCCAACTTCGCGAGCGCCCGCAGGTAGGTCTCCTGGGTCATGTCCTCCGCCTCGGACCGGCGGCGCATAAAGCCAAGACAAACGAGAAAGACGGTTTCCCGATGGACGAGCAGATCTTCAAGGGTGACGCAGGCGGTCTCGGGACGGCCCTGCGTCGGCCGCCCTGGATCGGTGTCGGTTCGCGGTGCTTGCATGACATCCGTGGCCTGTGTCGGGCTCAAAGGATTTCGCTCCTTCCAAGCATTAAGACGAATACAGGAGCATTTTATTCCCGGATTGTGCGCCGAAATGGATAGATCGTCGGCGGTTATGAAGCTCCCTTTGGAAGTGCTGGGGCCATGCCACCCCTCCTTACACCGTCAGAGTGGGGGCGTCCCCTGGGAGCGCAGGCGTCTCGCCCAATGCCATTTCATTTACTTTTTGGAGCGCGGGGGCGCCGCCATTTTGGAGTGCGGCGGCAACGAGAGGCCG
>RPQK01000390.1 GCA_003819755.1 Acidobacteriota bacterium
CCTGATAAAACGTCGGCCTCTCGTGGCCGCCGCACTCCAAAATGGATAAGCGATACCCGGCCAAAGCGCCGAGCCCGCAGTCAGTTGGTACCTCTCTCCGGCACCGGAAACCGCACCGTAAAGCGAGTGCCCCGTCCTCTCACCGGACTGATATAGGCAATCGTCCCCGAAAGCTGCTCGACCCGCTTTTTCACGATCGCCAATCCCAAGCCCGTTCCTCGGCTCTTCGTGCTCACGAACGGCTCGAAAAGCTTGCCTCGGACCTGTTCGGGGATACCCGCGCCTTCGTCTTCGACGCTCAGTTGAGCCTGGTTTTCTTCCCGGAGGAAGGTCATGCGAATCGTGCCGTTCGGGGGGCTCGCCTCAATGGCGTTAAGAAGGAGGTTGGACAGGATGTCGGTCATTATTTCAGGGTCGGTTCCAAGGGTAATATCCGCCTCGCTGACTTCGAGCCGGAGACCGCGCGCCTGAAGATCGCCGGCGAACACTCCCTCCAGAGATTCGGTTAACGCGTGCAGGCTGACCGCCGGTACTTCGGCGCTCCGGCCTCGCGGAGAGGACTCGAGCCGCGAGAACTTCAGCAGATTCGTCACCGTGGACGAAAGCCGATCGATCTCCCGAATCATCATCGCGACTTCGTCCCGCTGCTCGGGTGTCAGATTCTCGGCTTCCCCCAGCAGTTGCAGAAGGGTGCGCATGGAGCTGAGCGGATTCTTAACATTGTGGGCAACCGACGCTGCCATTCGCCCAAGTTCTTCCATGTGCGACTTTTGAGCCAGCTCCCGTTCCATCCTGACTTGTGCGGCCAGGGAGTAGCACCGCTCCAGGCCCACCGCGATTTCGTTGGCCAGGAAGTGCATCGCCTCTCGCTCACTTCGCGAGTCGGTCTGCGGCTGCTTGATTTCCAGGTAACCCATCGGCCGTTCGGAAGCGACCAGCGCGTACCGTTCCTCTCCGCCGCCAGGAGCGACCGGGTTCAGATCGATTCTCACCTGGCTCGTACCCAGTTCATGCTTCAGGTGGTCTTCGACGAAATCCTTGAACAACTCGGGATTAGCGATGATTGGCGCGGAGCGATGTATTACTTCGCCGATCTCACGGTACTTGCGGATCTCCCCGCTGAAGAGGCGGGCGACCAGCCCCTCGAGTCCCCTGCTTAAGGTCGGAAACAGCAGCAGAATCCCAACCAGGAGCGTCGCTTCGAGCAGGAGCGAAGATCCGGACGACGTCCCGAGCTCCCCTTCAAGGTACCCGCCGATCAGACGGACCCCAAGGATATAGATCGAGAGACTAAGAAGGATCATCAGGGCGGAGGCCAGGGGCCGGCTGGTATCTATATCCAGAAACTGGTAGCGGTAGATGAAATAACAAATCACGGAACTCGGAACGAGCGAGGCCAGCCACGCGCCCAGCATCAGCCAGCCGGAGGGCCCCGAGACGGAGACCACCACCAGATTGTAGAGCGGGACAATCGCGAAGATGACAACCAGAGCGCGAAAAACGTTCCTCTCAATGGGGCTGCGAGGATAGGTGACGATTCGATAGCCAATGAAGGCCGAACCATAGTAGGCCATCGACAGCACCAGCAGATATGGCAGCTTGAAGAAGTGAAGCTGACGAAGAGGATCGCCGGCAGGGGAGGCCATGATTCGCGGCAGAACCGCGGGCAGGAATGCCAACGAGGCGTACAGGACAGTCAGGAGACAGTAAATCAGCCGGCGCTCCCAAGCCGCGGGCGAGTGTCGTTTACGGTAGTAGATCCAGTGAATGTGCAGCAGAAAAGGCGGCAGGAATGCCAATGCGACAAACGTCACGGCGTTGACGCTCCGCAGAAATCGCGCCACCCGGACCGGATCCATATCTCGCATCAACACTGACAGGAAGTTGCCGGAAAACCAGACGAGGAGGGCGCCGATCAGGAACAGGAGGCCCACTTCAAAAATCGATTTGCGCCGACGCTTCAGGAAGGCCGAAAAAAGGAACAGGTGGAGCAGGATGCCAAGAAAGAATCCAGTCAGGGCCACTGCGTCTAACAAGTTCATTGAAGCGACCTTATCGGGCTTCGCCCGACTCGTAATGTTAGCTCATAAGCGGCGCGAGCGTAAGCGGGCGGAGGATCAACTGGGATCAACTGGGATCAACTGCGGATGGTGCGACTTGCGGGCGGATTAAATCCACGAACCAACACGAACCAACACGAACAAAGGCGCGCGCCTTTGTTCGTGTTGGTTCGTGTTGGTTCGTGGATTAATCCGCCCGCAAGTCGCACCATCCGCAGTTGTGCTGAGACGGCGGTTGCTGGCTCTCAACGTCCGCGACAGCCGCTCCCATTCGGTGTAATATTCCCCCTTATGTCGCGACTGACGCTTCTCCCGCTGGCGGCGTTTTTGTTGTTGGGCAGTTGCTCTTCAGGAAAGGAATCTATGCCCGCCGACCTCATTCTGACCAACGGTGACATCTGGATCGGCGATGACAATGCTGTTGGTCCGCAAGCCGTCGCGATCGCCGGCGGCAAGATAGTTTCGCTGGGAACGAGTGACGAAATCGCCTCATATCGAGGACCAAACACTCAGGTTATCGATCTCAAAGGGGCATTCGCGATGCCCGGCTTCATTGACAACCACACGCACTTCGTTGAGGGAGGTTTCAGCCTGCTGGGCATTAGCCTCCGCGAGGCAAAGGACGAGGCCGAATTCGCCCGGCTGATAGGGGATAAGGCGCGGGAAATCCCGAAAGGGGCATGGATAACCGGAGGCAACTGGGACCATGAATCATGGCCGATGCAACGCTTGCCCACCCGGCAACTGATCGATCCGGTCACGCCGCAGACTCCCGTTTTCGTCGATCGTCTGGACGGCCACATGGCTCTGGCGAACACGTTCGTTCTGAAGCTCGCCAAAATCACGCGGGATACCGCCGACCCTCCCGGCGGCCAGATCGTGCGGGACGGGAAGGGCGAACCGACCGGGCTGCTGCGGGATGCCGCCATGGACCTGGTAACCCGACTGATCCCCGAACCCTCTCATTCCGAGAGGGTGCAGGCGGGCCTGGCCGCGGTCAAAGAGGCGGCGCGCCTCGGGATAACATCGGTCAATGCCATGTGCTCGCGCGACGACGTGGCGCTGTTTCACGAACTGCTCAAAGACGGGAATCTAACTGTTCGTATCTACGCCTTCACCCCTCTGCCCGAGCTTGACGACCCGAAAGCGGAACGCCCGGCCCGCGGCGCGGTTGGCGATTTCGTCCGAGTAGGCGGCGTAAAAGGCTTCATGGACGGGTCCCTGGGGAGCACCACAGCCTGGTTTTACGAGCCCTATCTGGACGAGCCCCGATCGACCGGTCTTCCGGCTGCGATGTGGTTTCCCGTAGGAAACATGAAACGGCTCGTCCAGAAAGCCGATCAGGCGGGGCTCCACATTGCCGTCCACGCGATCGGGGACCGCGCCAATCAGGAGATCCTCGACATCTACGACTCTATTGAGAAGAGTGCCGGAACCAGAAAGGATTGGCGATTCAGAATTGAACACGCGCAGCACCTGGCGCCTCAGTCAATTGAACGATTCCAGAAGCTCGGTGTGATCGCCTCGATGCAGCCCTACCACTTGATCGACGACGGCCGGTGGGCCGCCAAACGGATAGGGCCTGAAAGGCTCAAAACGACTTACGCTTTCCGGTCTCTCCTGGAGAAAGGGGCGACGCTGACGTTCGGGAGCGACTGGCCCGTTGCCCCGTTGAATCCGCTGCTTGGCGTCTATGCCGCCGTGACGCGCCGGACGCTCGATGGAAAGCATCCTGACGGGTGGATTCCGGAACAAAAGATCTCCGTCGAACAAGCCTTAGCCTGCTACACCAAGTCGAACGCCTACGCCATGTTCGCCCAAGACACCGTCGGCGTCCTGCGTCCTGGCCATCTGGCCGATGTTACGATCCTCTCCGATAGTCCCTTCAAGACGGACCCTGCTAACATCAAGGACATCAGGGTGGTTCGTACAATTACCGGCGGGCGAGTCGTTTATTGAAGGTTCTGGGGTATGAATCACCCGATCCTCACAACGGACAGGTTGTTATTGAGGCAGTTCTTTATCACCGACGCGAAAGACGTAAAAGAGCTGGCCGGTCATCGTGACATTGCCTATAACACGCTTCTCATTCCTCATCCTTACGAACAGGGGTTCGCGGAAAGGTGGATCACAGAGCGCCAGCTCGACTTTCAAAAAGGACTGGCTGTCACCTTTGCCATAGTGATCAGGGAGGCCCGAGAGTTCTGCGGAGCGATAGGTCTGGGGATCAACCGCCACCACTCAAACGCTGAACTCGGGTATTGGGTTGGCGTGCCGCACTGGAACCACGGCTACTGTTCGGAGGCCGCGGGCGTTGTCCTCAACTACGCCTTCACCGTGTTGGAGCTGAATCGGGTCTGGGCCCATCACTTTACGCGTAACCCGGCCTCCGGCCGCGTTCTCCAGAAAATCGGAATGACTCATGAGGGATGCCTGCGCAAGCACATCTTCAAATGGGGAGAATACCTCGACGTCGAGCAATATGGAATTCTGCGGCCCGAGTGGATCGCCGGGCACGCAGAGGACGGGAGAGTTTGAATGGGCTGGTTGAGGCTCCTGCTCATAATCGTGGCCATTATCGGCCTTCGTCTTACAGCCTGACACTGAGTCCCGCCCCTCCTCGTATTAGAATGGACTAGAAGCGTGTGAGTTGGGTGGTGTCGTCGTTTGCGACAACGCTCGCAATCCTCCAATGCACGTCAGAGACTATTACCGGAACCCGGATGTCGTATCGCGAGTGACCGAGTTCCTCGGAGGCTTCTCCGTCGAAGAGGCGACCTGCGTCTACCTGTCGCGGTCCGACCACGTGCTGTACAGCAATCTCCAGCTGAAGACACCCACCCAACTGCCGTACTACCTGGACCAGGGCGTCGATCTTGCGCGCTCGCTCTGGGACCGCCGGTCGCTGATTGTCGATCTCGACATTGAATACGTGAACTTCGACTTTCCTGCGGAGCCGTACCTTGACCTCGAGCGGACTTTCAGCCTCCAGCAACCAGTGGTTCTTGCTGTTCAGAAGGTGCTGCTGCGCAGCGGAATCGCCCCTCTTCACGTGATGGGAGGCAGAGGCCATCACTTTCTTTGGCGCCTTCCCCGTGAGACCCAGGCTTTCAAAACGCTTGTCCCACTTGGGCGATTGTCCCGCCCGACCAGGATGCTCTACGCCCGGCCGCATCCGCCAACCGGCGAGACAGTGCCGGAAGACACCGCTCACGCCTTCGCGGGTCTCGGCCTGGTCATCGAGTACCTGGTCCATCTGATCAAGGCGGAAACCGCAGGGCAATGCGAGATCCCTGTCGAGGTGACTGCAGTCGAGGTCGCGCCCGGGCTTAGGGGCCGCGAGATGATTTCGATAGACATCTCCGCTTTCGGTGACCCTCTCTTCACTCGGATGGTTCGCATCCCATTCTCCGCCTACCGAAAGCCATGGGAACAGGGACTGGCAACCACTCCTGGGCTCACCGGCCGAATTCCTCCTCTTTTCTTCATCCCGCTGCACGAAATGCGCGTCCATGAGGGTTTGCGAGTCATGCAGGACGCAGAACAGGTCGCGGAGTTAGCGCAGCGCGCTTCGGTCCAGATACCTGATCAGGCGCAAGGCACGAACCATCTTGTCAACTCGTACCGCGGCTCCGATCTCAAGCGGTTTCACGATTGGTTCTATTCCCAGGAACACGACCCGGTCGAGACCTGGCCGGATACTTACGACCGAACACCCCTGGAGGCCTATCCCTGCTGTGCGCGGCAAGTCCTCCAGGACCCGAACGATCGCCTCCTGAAGCCCGCTTACCTACGTCTGGTCACTCACGTGATGATGGCCTTGGGATGGCATCCTCGGCACATCTCCGGCTTGATTCGATCCAAGTATGAACGTGAATTCGGCTGGATTCCGCCTTGGGTCGAGTACGACACGGGGCTGAGATCGGACTTCTACACGCGCCTTTTCAGCGGCCTGTTCTGTACGGGTCTGGACCAGGTCGAGGACTTCGCGCGGACGAATGGGCATAGGCCGTTCATTTGCGACTCCGGGGAGGGGGGCAGCCTGGCCGAAATAAGGAAATCGCTGATTTTCAGGAAGAACCATGACCAATTGGCCTGTCGGCCTTTCAACCGGCTCCTTTTACCGGATGAGCATTTTTGATGTCCTCCGGCCAGTGCGAGAAAACGGGTTCACACTCCTCGAAATCTCGTCGTCACAAGGGCATTTGGATTACCGGGAGCCAGAAGATCTGAAGCGCCTGTCGGTCCAACTCCGGGATCTCGGATTGGAACCATTCTCTTTCCATGGTCCTCTCTCGAACCATCTCGATCTGTCCTCGCAAGACGAAGGGCAGCGAGAGCGCTCCGTAGCGGAGTTGCTGCAAGCGGCCGAGGCGGCAGGGCGACTGGGAGCCGCCCATTTTGTCGTTCACCCCGGCCCCGAGCAGACCGGTCCGGTCGGCGAAGAACAACGTGGAGAGCGACTCGAACGGGCGGCGGAGGCGCTCGAGAAGATCCGGTCGCACTGCGCCAAGATCGGGGTGGTGCTGGTCTTGGAGAACATGCTGCCCCACTTGTCCCTGGGGAAGACTGACGATCTCTTAAAGATCATCTCCGCCCTTGATGGCCAGGAGTTCGGGGTCTGCCTCGACACCGGTCACGCCAACCTCGCCGGCGACATTTACGATTTGCCCGGACGTATCGGAAGTCGGCTCAAGATGCTTCACGCGCACGACAACCGGGGCAGGCACGACGATCATCTCGCACCGGGCCAAGGCAGGATCGATTGGCAGCTTCTGCTCGAACGTCTCGCGTCGCAGGGATTTGTCGGGCCGTTAATGCTCGAGTTGTCAGGTGAGAACCATGATGAGCCGGGGCAACTCCTCCAAGAAGCCCAAGCCGGGCGGGAGGTGCTGGAAAGAATTCAACGGGGGTTGCAGCAGTGAGTTATCCACGAATTTCCGCGAACTGAAACTGATTTCCGCGAATTAAGTTATCCACGAACCAACACGAACCAACACGAACAAAACCCAATGTTCGTATTGGTTCGTGTTGGTTCGTGGATAACTCGCTGCAACCCTCACTTCTCGCTGAGTATCTCCAGAATCACCGAATTC
>RPQK01000391.1 GCA_003819755.1 Acidobacteriota bacterium
CTGCGCGGCCTCCTGTTTATCACCGTTCACCCGGAGCACGTTTCAAAGGCTATCCTGTCGACCGTTCACACCATCATCGTCATAGGCAAATCTCCGGCTGAGACAATTCGGCGGACCTGCGAATCGCTCGGCGAACCGGTCCCTTTACTACCGGACGTAGAGCTCAAAGCCGGCGAGGGCCTGCTGTGGCGACGCCGGCCCAAGGAGGACCCGGTCTGGTTCAGGAGCGAACCCCCCCGTACGGAAATGCGCCGGCACTATCGAAAGTACGCGGAAGGGGAACTGGAGCCAGAGAAAAGCTTCTACTTCCGAGGGCCCGACGGGAAGCTCAATCTCAAGGCCCAGAACCTCAACTTGTTCCTGCAGATTGGCGAAGGCATCGATGACGAAACCTGGATTTATCATCTAAAACGCGGAGATTACTCCCGGTGGTTGAGGATCTCACTCCAGGATGAAACCCTGGCCAGCGAGGTGGAGGAAATCGAAAACCAGGAGAAGATAACGCCTCGAGAGAGCCGGGAAAGGATTCGCTTAAAGATCGAAGAGCGCTACACCGCACCCGCATGAAGGGGTTATCCTGTATGGAATGCGGCGTTCAGGAGCGATATCAGCTTTCATAGCGGCCTGTTTTCTGATCCAGCTTATCCAGGCCGACGTGGTTGATCAGATCGCCGCAGTCGTCGAAGATGAAGTGATCACTTTTTCGGACCTCCGCTGGCTCATCGAGTACCGCGGATTCCAGGTACCCGAGGACGCCCGTCAAAGGCGCGACTTCTACCTCACCGTCCTCGACCAGGTGATCGACCAGAAGTTGATCGCAATGGAGGCCGAGCAGACTCCGATCATCCAGATCACAAACGAAGGAGTGGAGGCCCAGATCTCGGCGTACAAGCAGCGTTTCCAATCCGAGGACGCCTTTCGGGCCAAGCTGGCGGAAATGGAGATGTCGCCTTACGAGTTCCGCCAGCTGATTCGCCGTCAACTGGCGGTCAACGAGTTCATCGAGTCTCGCTTCAAACCCTTCATTATCGTTCTCCCGAACGAGATCGAACAGTATTATCAGGAACAGTTCCTTCCTGAATTGAAGAAGCTTAACCAACCCGTTCCAGCCCTGGAAGTCGTGGAGGAATCAATTCGTCAGATCCTGACGGAACAACGGACCAATGACGAGCTTGAACGTTGGCTCAGGACCGCACGAACCCGGGCCCGGGTTACCAACCTGCTCTTTCGTGAGAATCCCTACGCTCCGAACCTTCCCCCAGCTTTGACCAAAGACACCAAACTTCAGAAAGTGCCGACGCCGGACTGATGATTGTTGACTGTTGAGTGTTGATTGTTGAGTGGGGGCCCAGAACGCCTCTGCGAATTGCCCAATCAACAATCAACAGTAATCAATCATCAATCCGTTCAGTTCTTTGAATCCAGGATAAGCGTTACGGGACCGTCATTGACCAGCCTAACCTTCATCATGGCTTGGAAGACGCCGCTTTCCACCGGAACGCCTTCCGCCCGAATTTCCTCGACGAGAGCGTTGTAGAGATCCCTGGCGACTGGTGCGGATGCGGCCCTGGTGAAGTCCGGACGGTTGCCTCGTCGTGTCTCCCCGTGGAGAGTAAATTGGGAGACCAGCAAAAGGCTCCCGCCGACATCCCGGAGCGCCAGGTTCATGCGCCCATCCGAGTCGTCAAAAACCCGCAGATTGATGATTTTTCGCTTGAGGAAGCTGACATCCCCGCCGCTGTCGCCGTTCTCCACACCCACCAGCACCAGGAGGCCCCGGGAAATCTGAGCAACCACTTTTCCTTCGACGGCAACCGAAGCCTCGTCCACTCTCTGAACGACCGCTCTCATAGGCTGCTAGTGTACAAGACCGCTCACACCCGCACCCCATCTTTCGTGGAGAATCCGCTCAAACCGAGGCCGGAGGACTATGTCGAAAGTCTGCTGTTTGTCGGGGAACATGGCCAGGATCGCTTTTTCAGTGTTGCGGACCATCGTTCGGGCCTCTTCCAGAGTCAGCGTGTGGTCCTGGTATAAAACGCTCGTGGTCAGGTCCACGAGAAAACGAAGTCGCTTCGTATTCTTCTCTTCTTCCTTAATGAGTCGTTGTCTTTCCTGCTCATCCATGTGCCCACTCTAGCATCAAAGAACGTGCACGTGTGTGGTGGCTAATCCGCTGACCGCTGAGAAGGTGTGAAACAATCAAGCGTGTCGACGGGCTTTTATCGTGGCCGGACTCTCCAGAGTCCGGCGCGTGGATGATGGCTGGTTGCACGATGTACGCGCCGGACTCTGGGGAGTCCGGCCACGATAAAAGCCCGTCGACACGCTTGATTTTTTCACACCTTCTCAGGGGTCAGCCGTCAGCGCTCAGCGGTCAGCGTTTTTCCCCTTGACAATTCACCTTTTCTTCACCTACATTGCTTTTAGGGAGGGACACGGATGCCGATCACCAGGCGCCAGCAACAGATACTCAATTTCCTGAAGGAATTCCTTGAGCGCAACGGATACTCCCCGACTCTCGAGGAGATCGCTCACCATTTCGGGATCACCTCGTTAAACGGGGTTTATAAACATCTGAAGGCTTTGGAGCAAAGAGGCTTCATTCGCCGGCTAAGCAACCAGGCGCGCTCCATACAGGTGATTGACAGCGTCAGCCACGCCGCGACCCTTCCGTTGCTCGGCCGCGTGGCCGCAGGCGGTCCGCTGGAAGCCGTGGCTTCCCCGGAAGAGATTTCCGTTCCCGCAAGCTTTCTCACGCGGAAGAACAATTACGTGCTTCGCGTAACCGGCGATTCCATGGTCGACGAGCACATCCAGGATGGGGATTATGTCGTGCTGGAGCAGCGCGAACAGGCGAACAATGGAGAGATCGTAATCGCGTTGGTCGACGGGGAAAAGGCGACTCTCAAGAAGTACTACCGGGAAGGTCCTCAGATTCGGTTACAGCCGGCGAACGCCCTTCTCGAACCTATCCTTGTCGATGAAAGCCGGGTTCGGGTACAGGGCGTCGTCGTCGGATTGATGCGCAAGTACTGATACAAGCTCGCAACGGAGGAGGAAAGATGACATACAGAGTTGAAGTGGCAGGGCGCATTTTTCAAGGCACCGATCCGTATGCGCTGGTCAGGCTGGCGGTGCAGGTAAGGCGTGGAATAAAACGCGTGGTCCGCGGAGGACTTCCCGCATCCCCTTCAGACTCTGTTTGTTACCCGCAAACTGTTGCAGGAAAGCCGCTTATTCTCCTGCACAAGACTTATGCAAAACGCTGAAGTGTGAGATTTGGCGAGCCGTTACGAAACGGGGGGACAGTTTTTCCACCGGGTTTTCCACAGAAAGCGTGGATGGAGGAAGGGAGTCTTACAGAGCCGCAAGCGCAGCGTTTTTTTGCGGAGCGACCCGGCCCCAGCCGTCGTTCGGCCCGGGTCGCTCCGCAAAAATCGCTGCGCTTACGGCTGTCTGAAAGACTTTCGACCCGCCAATCTCCCTACAGCCTCCTCGCCGGTTCTCCGCCGGTTGAGCGGTTGCGTCTCTCACCGGGGATCGTCACCTGCAGACTCTGCTTCTTCTTGTCGCGGATAATCTCCATCTGGCGGGTCCCCTCGTCGAGCTGGGCGGAGAGCTCGGAGAGGTCGTCCACGGTCTTTCCGTCTACCGACACGATTACGTCTCCGGCCTTCAGCCCCGACTTTTCCGCAGGGGTATCTTGGCGGACTTCCAACACCAGCACCCCTTCTTTTCCGGGAACGCCCAGAAAATCGGCCATCTGCTCGCCGAGCTCGACTCCGTTTATGCCCAACCGCGGCCGATCGGGCCTGGCAATGATGCCGCGCCCCCGACTGTTGTTCCCAAAATCAGGCATTTCAAAGCGGAAATTCTCAAAGGGGCGTCCTCCCTCAGGCGTACGGAGCATATTGAAGGAACGACCAAGCCGGCCCCCGGACCGTTCGGCGATATGGACCGTCTTCGTGCTCGTCTGGCCGTTTCTCACTATCGTGAGTGCTACTTCCCGGTCGGGCGGGGTCTCCAAAATCAGCCGCCGGAACTGGCGGGAGCTGAGAACAGGAGTACCGGCGTATTCAGTAATCACGTCCTTGGCGGCCAATCCGGCCTTCTCGGCAGGACTGTCCTCATCCACGTCACGAACATATACCCCGGCTTCTTTGGGTAGCTTCATCGCGGTGACATCTTCGGGCGTCACATCGCGGATCACGACGCCAAGATATCCCCCTTCCTCTTCGCCAAATATCGTCACCTGCCCCTGAGCGGACGAGAAGGCGAGGAGGGCGGTAACTACCAGCATGAGTAAGTTTTGTTTTATCATCTTCTTGACTCCTTCTAAGAAGAGTTACACGTCGAGCAGGGCCGGCAGTTCCCAAAAAAGAGGAAAACGAGGCAGGTCTGACGCACAACCCCATTTCTGATATCCTAAGGGTCTTTAAATGGAGGATATGTATCAGGATGGAGAAGTATGTCTTTTATTCTGCTGTTCTTCTGGCCTTAACCGGGATTTCTTGGGGACAGACGCCTGCCCCGGCTGCGCCTGCTCCGACGCCTGAGCCGGCAGCGTCGGGCCCTCTCGCTGAGATGAAAGGGTACCGCTTGACGCCGGCCGACTTCGATCTGCTTCTCAAGATGCTCCCGAGCGTCAACCCGCAGACTCTGACTGCTCCTCAGAAGCAGCAGCTCGTCAAGAATTGGATGCAGGTGGTGGCCTTCTCAGAGGAGGCTTTGGCCCAGGGGCTGGACAAGGAGCCGGGCTTGGACGAGCAGATCGAAATGTTCAAGAAGCGGCTTCTTTTCGAGCGTTATCAAAAGCACCTGCTGAGCCAGGTCGAGGTGTCCGAGGAAGAGGTTCGAAAGTTTTACGAGGAAAACAGGAGCAGCTACCAGGTGCCGGGTCAGGTTCGTGTGAGCCGTATTCTGCTTCCGACGAAGGAAAAAGCCGATGAAGTTCGGCGTGCCCTGTCCGAGGGAGTTCCGTTCGAGCAACTGGCCAAAGAGCGTTCGACGGACGGAGTGAGCAAGGAACAGGGGGGCGACCTGGGCTGGGTGAAACCCGGACACAAGGAGCCGGATCTCGAACGCATGGCTCAGGCGCTGGAGCCGAATCAGATCAGCGAGCCTTTTGCGACCAACGTCGGCTGGCAGGTGATCAAGGTGACCGACAAGCGGCCGGCCGTGCAGAAAGAGTACGCCGACGTGCAAAAAGTCATTCAGCAGCAACTGACGGTGAAGAAACAGCGCGAAGTTCTGGAAGCTGCGGCGAATGACATGTTTAAGAAGTACGACGTAAAGATTCACAACGCTCCTTAATAAGCTTTTCCAGGCAGCCGGATTTGCAACTTTTCCGGCTGCCTCCAATCAATAGTGAAAGAAAAGGAACATAACGCAGCCAGTAATCGGACACCCTCTTCGGGGATAGATCCCGACCGTCTGGATGCTCTGGTGAACTCGGCGAAGAGCGGGGACATCACAGCCTTTTCGGAACTTTATGGTCTTTATGGAAAAAAGATTCTGAACTACATTTTCCGGCTGACCGGTTCGAGAGAAGAGGCTGAGGACTTGATGCAGGACACTTTCGTTTTAGCTTTTAAGAACCTCGATTCGCTAAAAGAGAACGTCAAGTTCCAGAGCTGGCTGTTTCGGATCGCTCAGAACAGCGTGTTTCAGAAATATCGTGGCAAGATGCCGCAAATCGAGTCAATTGATGTTCACGACTCCGGCGAGTCCGGGGGCGTGATAGAGCTGCCCGCATCCAGCAAGGGGCCGGAAGATACGGTCCTGTCGGCAGAACTGGAGAAAATCGTCCAGAAAGCAATCAACGAGTTGCCTGAGAAGTACCGGCAAGTGTTCGTGCTCTCCGCACTGCAGCGCCTCTCCTATCAGGAAATCAGTGAAATCGTCGGTCGCTCCCTGGCGTCCGTGAAGTCCGACATCCACAGGGCGCGTGTAGAGGTAAGGGACAAGATCAAGGAGTATCTCGGGGATGACTATGGAATGTCGAATCTATACTGAATCCTTGACGGCTCTCATGGACGGCGAACTGCCGCCAGACGACACCAAAACGATTCGCGCTCACCTTCTGGTCTGCCGCAGTTGCGACGCCGAGTATAGGTCCCTTTTGTTTTCCTACAATCTCGTCGGCAATATTCAGCTGATCGATTCCCAGCCTGCCGCCTGGACGGTCATCGAGAACAGGATCCGAACAGCCCGTGAGAAGCGCGGCTTCCTTCGACGCTTGCTCTTCCCGAACATATGGGTGCCTGTCGGGGCTCTCGGGACCTTAGTTCTTGTCGCTGCCTCTGTGTTCTGGTTTATTCCGTCGCAAAATAAGTCCGACACGCAGGCCATGCAACAGATCCTGCGCAGTTACATCCAAGAGAGAAACCGGGAATTCGGTGACGGGGCTGTCCGCGTCGTAAACTACAATCCGTTCCGAGACAACAATCGCCGGCCAAAAGGCAACCCATTCAAGACGGAGTAGTTCCAATGGCTAAACTATTCACTGCAGCCCTCATAATCTCGTTCTCAGTCCCGTTGCTGCTTGCCCACGATGATTGGGAGAAGACCAGGAGTATTGCCGAGGCACAACACGAGATCGTGATGCTGCTGATCAAGAATAAGCAGTACGACAAGGTTCTGCCGGCGTCGAAGAAGATTTTAACGCTGAATTTTCCACTCAACCGCGAACACCAGCTCGTCGATCATGCTCGGCTGGCCAGCAGTGCTCTGGGTGAGCAGGGAAACTACACTCTGGCGCACCAACTCCTGGACGAGGCGCTCAAGGCCGTGCACAACAAGAAGTCAAAAGCCACTCTGTTCAAGGAGAAAGCCTTGCTGTGCAGCAAGAACGGACAAGACGGTCAGGCGATGAAGTTCCTCGAGGAAGCGGTGAAGCTGGAAGAGAATCCCTGAGGGGGAAAGGCAGGGGCAAAGGGGAGAAAGGCAGGGGCAAAGGGGCAAAGGGGCAAAGGGACAAAGGGAAAAGCAAATACTCAGATTGCCCCTTTGCCCCTTTGCCCCTTTGCCCCTTTGCCCCTGCCTTTCTCCCCTTTGCCCCTGCCTTTCTCCCCTTTGCCCCTTCCTTTCCCCCTCCGGGATTCTCTTCCAGCTTCACCGCTTCCTCCAGGAACTTCATCGC
>RPQK01000392.1 GCA_003819755.1 Acidobacteriota bacterium
GACTTCTACGGATTCGATATGGACAAAACAGAAAAACAACAAATAATCGACGAGTTGAGTCAGGCTTTTGCCCAGAACAAGAGCGTCATCGTGATGACCTTTTCGGGCCTCAACGTCGCAGACGTGACTGAACTCCGTCGCAAGATTACGCAGTCGGGGAGCGATTACCGGGTCGTGAAGAACACCTTGGCCCTGCGGGCGGCGCAGGATACCGCGGTGGCCAAGCTGGCCTCTCATTTTGCAGGTCCGACTGCGATCGTTTACACGGCGGGCGATCCCGTCGCCCTGGCTAAGATTCTGACGGATTTCGTCAAGACTCATCCCGCCATCAGCTTCAAGGGCGGAGTGCTGGAACAGAGCGTGCTGACTCCTGCCCAGTGTCAGAGTCTGGCGGAGATGCCTTCGAAGGAAGTATTGCTCGGCAAGGTCTTATATCTGCTCAACGCCCCGGTGGCGCGTTTGGCTGGTGCTCTTAACTCGCCTCTGATGAAGATGGCGTTGCTGCTGAAGCAGCTGGCAGAGCAAAAATCGAAATAAAAAATTGGAGATATCGGAGGATTCGGTAATGGCTATCAGTAGAGAAGAAGTGTTGGGTTGGATCGAACAGGCATCCATTCTTGAGATTAACCAGCTGGTCAAGGATCTCGAGTCAAAGTTCGGGATCACTGCAGTAGCGGCGGCCCCGGTGGCTATGGCTGGCCCGGGCGGCGGGGCGGCAGCCCCGGCAGCCGCGGTCGAAGAGAAGACCGAGTTTGACGTGGTCCTGACGGTGGTCGGGGACAAGAAGATCAACGTGATCAAGGCTGTCCGCGAAGTCACCAACCTCGGCCTGAAGGAAGCCAAGGATCTGGTCGAGGGTGCGCCCAAGCCGATCAAGGAAGGCGTGCCCAAGGAAGAAGCCGAGCAGATCAAGAAGAAGTTCGAAGATGTTGGAGCGACCGTCGAGATTAAATAGAACTAGCTGACGGCTGACAGCTGACGAAAAACCGCTGACACCCCAGTGAGAGCAATCTTCACTACCGTCAGTTGTCAGCCGTCAGCTGTCAGCGGGTTGGCTTCCAAACGCCGACTAAAAAAGGAACTCCGGACTCTTGCAGCAGACGTTTGTTTGTGCTAGAGTAAGGCCTCAGTGCGGGCCTTTAAATTTTAGTTTCGCTTAGAACAACAGAAAGGGCGTAGTGTCCCTTTTTGTTGTTTCTTCTTTTTTTAGGCCCGGGCGAGAACGGTCAGACTCAGGAGCTGTTCGGTATTGCCTTGCGCGTCCTGAGCACAATAAGAGATCCCCTCGCAGGATCTCGGATCTGGTTGATGACCATAGATCGGGTCGTAATTTTTCTGCACTGGGATCCGCGCTTCCTCTTTTTACTGCTCCTGTCTAGAGAAACACAAAGGGAGAGTTTTCAGGCATGTCCGATTTCATCAAGAATGTTTACAGGGAACGAGTTGATTTTGCCAAAATCAGAACAGTTTTCCCTATCCCGAATCTGCTCGAGGTCCAAAAGCAGTCCTATCAGCGCTTCCTCCAGATGGACCTGCTGCCCTCCGAGCGCGAAGATATCGGCCTCCAGTCGGTCTTTAACTCCGTATTCCCAATCACCGACTTCCGGGGAACGTCCTCCCTGGAATTCGTCGAGTATTCAATTGGGAACTGGGAATGCAAGTGCGGCAAGCTAACCGGCCTGGAGCATCTGCGTTCGCGCTGTCGAAACTGCGGAGAAACCCTGGTTCTGACTCCCTTCGGAATCGAGGACATCATCTGCCGGAGCTGCGGCACCCGCAACCCGAATGATGTTCCGCGCTGCGACGACTGCGGCGATCCGGTTCAACTGAACCTCAAATACAACATTGAGGAATGCAAGGAACGGGGCATGACTTATGCCGTTCCCTTGAAGGTGACTATTCGCCTGGTCG
Organism: Acidobacteriota bacterium; assembly: GCA_003819755.1. Lineage (GTDB taxonomy): Bacteria > Acidobacteriota > UBA6911 > RPQK01 > RPQK01 > RPQK01. The sequence continues at coordinate 1,912 of RPQK01000392.1, forward strand.
TCTGGGACAAGGATCCCGATACGGAAGTCAAGGCGATCCGCGACATCAAGGAGCAGGAAGTCTATTTCGGCGACATCCCGCTCATGACGGAGAACGGCATCTTCATTATCAATGGGACCGAACGCGTCATCGTCAGTCAGCTGCACCGTTCCCCGGGTGTCTTTTTCGAGGCCGGGGCTCAGCGAACCTACTTCCTGGCGAAGATCATCCCCTACCGCGGGTCCTGGGTGGAGTTTGAATTCGACGCCAAGAACCTGCTTTACGTAAGAATCGACCGCAAGCGCAAGTTTCTGGCGACCACTTTCCTGCGGGCACTCGGATTGAACGGCGATGAAGAAATTCTGCGGACCTTCTACTCGGTCTCTAACATTCGCTTGCACGAAAATCAGTTGTTCTGGAAGCTCGACGAGAACCTGATCGGCCACAAGTTGAGCAAGGACATCCTTGACCCGAGTAAGAAGAAGGCCGTCCTCGTCGCGGCCGGCCGCAAGATCACGAACAGTGCCTATGCCCAGCTGAAGAAGGCTCAGGTTGAAGAAGTCGAGATAGGGATCGAGGATCTGGAAGGAACTCTCTCGGTCGCGGAAATCGTTGATCCTTCCTCGGGCGAAGTGCTCGTCGAATCTAACTCCCCGATAAACGGGGCCGTCGTCAACACCCTGCTCCAGGCAGGCATTCAGGAGTTCGGCATTTTCTTCCCGGATCTGGATGACATCGGCGGGACTCTCTCCGAAACTCTGCGACGTGATCCGGTGAAGAATTCGAACGACGCCTTGATCGAGATCTATCGGAAGCAGCGGCCGGGTGATCCTCCGACGATCGAGACGGCAACCGCTCTGTTCCACGGCATGTTCTTCGATCCGCGTAAATATGATTTCTCGCGGGTCGGCCGGCTCAAGTTCAACATCAAGCTGGAGCTTGATACTCCGCTGGATGAGCGGACGCTTTCTCCGCGCGACTTCTACGAGGTTATTTCCTATCTGCTTAAATTGCGGAAAAACATCGGGAGCGTGGACGACATCGATCACCTCGGAAACCGTCGCGTCCGCGCGGTTGGCGAACTTCTCGAGAATCAGTTCCGGATCGGCCTCGTGCGTATGGAGCGTGCCATTAAAGAGAAGATGTCCGTCCATCAGGAAATGGCCACGGCGATGCCGCATGATCTGATCAATGCGAAGCCCGTTATGGCTTCCATCCGGGAGTTCTTCGGCAGCAGTCAGCTCTCGCAGTTCATGGACCAGACCAACCCCCTTTCGGAGATCACTCACAAGCGGCGGCTTTCGGCCCTCGGCCCCGGCGGTCTCAGCCGCGAACGAGCCGGGTTTGAAGTCCGCGACGTCCATTCGACGCACTACGGGCGCATCTGCCCGATTGAGACGCCGGAAGGCCCGAATATCGGGTTGATCTCCTCACTGAGCTGTTACGCGCGGGTCGACGAGTTCGGATTCATAGAATCGCCCTATCGCAAGGTCGTCGATGGCCGGATTGTGGACTACGTGCTGATTTCGAGCTCCGGCGAAACGGATTTGAAGGTCGGCAACTTCTACACGCAGGAGGAAGTCGACGCGGCCAATAAGCGAGTCGGCGACGCCGGGAAACGCGGCGCCGACCATGAATCCTACGCCTTCTACCTGACGGCATGGGAAGGCGATAAGCACGTGATCGCCCAGGCGAACATCAAGGTCGACGAACAGCAGCGGATTGTCAACGACCGCGTCAGTGCCCGTCATCAGGGCAACTTTGTGTTCGTGCCGAAGGCCGAAGTCGAGTACGTCGACGTGAGCCCGAAGCAACTGGTCAGCGTCGCCGCGAGCCTGATTCCTTTCCTGGAAAATGACGACGCGAACCGCGCCCTCATGGGCTCGAACATGCAACGGCAGGGTGTTCCACTGGTCAAAGCCGAAGCGCCTTTCGTGGGCACCGGTATGGAGTATATCGCTGCGCGTGATTCGGGCGCGGTCCTGGTCTGCCGGCGCCGTGGCGTGGTGGATAGCGTGGATGCCGAACGCATCATCATCCGCGTGGTTCCGGAGGATGGCGAAGAAACCCGCGAGGCGGGCGTCGACATCTACAAGCTGACCAAGTTCAAACGCTCTAATCAGAACACCTGCATGAACCAGAAGCCGCTGGTCTTCAGGGGACAACAGGTCTTCAAAGGCCAGGTCATCGCTGACGGTCCTTGTACCGAGAAGGGCGAGCTGGCTCTCGGCCGCAACGTCCTGGTCGCCTTCATGCCGTGGCGAGGTTACAACTTCGAAGACGCGATCCTGGTCAGTGAGAAGCTGGTCAAGGAAGATCACTACACCTCGATCCACATCGAGGAGATGGAGATTGAGGCTCGCGACACCAAGCTTGGCCCGGAGGAGATCACTCGGGATATCCCGAATGTCAGCGAGTCGGTCCTGGCCGATCTGGACGAGAGCGGAATCATCAGGATCGGTGCGAAAGTGCGGCCTGGTGACATCCTGGTCGGAAAGGTGACACCGAAGGGTGAGACCCAGCTGACGCCCGAAGAGAAACTGCTGCGGGCGATCTTCGGCGAAAAGGCAGGCGAAGTGAAAGACGCATCGCTGTATGCGCCTCCCGGGATTGAAGGAACGATCGTTGATGTAAAGATCTTCTCTCGCAAGGGTGTTGCGAAAGACGCCCGCGCTCAGCAGATCGAGGATGAAGAAGTCGCCCGGATGGAGAAGGACCTTGCCGACGAGATCCGAATCCTGAAAGAGGAAAGCAGCGAACGCATCATCAGCATTCTGGCCGGGCAGAAGGTGAAAACCAAGGCCACCGACGCTGAGGGCAATGATATTGCCAAGAAGGGAGAGATTCTCCAGAAAGAATCTCTCGAGAATCTGCATTTTGCGGACCTGCTGCGCATCAAGGTGGAAGATGACGAAATCGCATCAGAGGTTGTAGACGTCGAACAGAAGACGGATCGTCAGATCCGTATTCTCCACTCGCTGCACGAGGAACGCCTCGGGCGGATGCGCAAGGGCGACGAACTGCCGCCCGGTGTCATCAAGATGGTCAAGGTCTACGTGGCCATGAAGCGCAAGCTCTCGGTCGGCGACAAAATGGCTGGCCGGCACGGCAACAAGGGCGTTATCGCACGGATACTTCCGGATGAGGATATGCCTTACCTGCCTGACGGGACACCAGTAGAAATCGTGCTCAACCCGCTTGGCGTTCCGTCCCGTATGAACGTGGGCCAGGTTCTCGAGACGCACCTGGGATGGGCGGCGAAGGCCCTCGGGCTTTACTACTCCACCCCGGTTTTTGACGGCGCTCGCGAACACGAGATCAAGGAAGAATTAAAGAAGGCCGGATTGCCCTTGACTGGAAAGACCGTCCTGTTCGACGGCATGAGCGGAGAGAGATTCGACCAGCAGGTGACGGTGGGCTACATCTACATGCTGAAGCTCAGTCACCTGGTCGACGACAAGATCCATGCCCGCTCGATCGGACCTTACAGCCTTATCACCCAGCAGCCGTTGGGAGGAAAGGCTCAGTTCGGCGGTCAGCGTTTCGGAGAGATGGAGGTCTGGGCCCTGGAAGCGTACGGGGCGGCCAACATCCTGCAGGAACTGCTGACAGCCAAATCGGATGACGTCCAGGGGCGAGCCAAGATCTACGAGGCGATCGTCAAAGGCGAATCGACGTACAATCCTGGCATCCCGGAATCCTTCAACGTGCTGATTCGGGAACTGCAATCGCTGGCTCTGGATGTCGAGCTGATCGAGAAACCCAAGAAGAAACTGCGCCGCCGTTCCGAGTTGCTGGCGCAGGCAGAAGCGGCCCTCAGTGGTGTTCCGGCAGAAGCAGAAGCCGAATAAGGGTTCTCGGTTCGGGGTGGGTTCTCGGTTCAGGGTCCTCGGTTTCACGGTTCGCGTGACCGAGCATCAAGGAGAACCGAGAACCGGTACATGAGAACCGGCTAACCGCAAAACCGAGAACCGGCAAACCGTGAACCGGCAAACCGTGAACCGGTAAACCGGTAATGGAGGTTTACGACTTGAGAATATTCCGTGAACAAATGGACAAAACGCAGCTTTTGAAGAACTTCGAAGCTATCCGGATCGGTCTGGCGTCGCCCGACAAGATCCGGTCGTGGTCCAGCGGAGAGGTCACCAAACCGGAAACTATCAACTACCGGACTTTCAAGCCGGAGCGGGATGGCCTGTTCTGTGCCCGGATTTTCGGCCCGGTGACTGACTGGGAGTGCTTGTGCGGAAAGTACAAGCGGATGAAACACCGCGGCGTCGTTTGCGACAAGTGCGGTGTCGAGGTGACTCTGTCGAAAGTCCGGCGCGAGAGACTGGGCCATATCGAACTGGCCAGTCCATGTTCTCACGTCTGGTTCTTCAAGGGGCTTCCCAGCCGTATCGGCCACCTGCTCGACATTTCTCTCCGGGACCTGGAGAGAATTCTTTATTTCGAGGCCTACGTAACTATCGATCCGGGCGAGGCGCCATTGAAGGAGCGCGAGCTTCTGACTGAAGAGCGGTATCGGGCTCTGCAGGCTGATTTCGCAGGGCGGTTCGAAGCCGGGATGGGCGCCGAGGCCATTAAGGACTTATTGCGGCGAGTGGACGTTGATGCGCTGACGATCGATCTGCGCTTCAAGATGAAGAATGAGACGTCCCAGTTAAAACGCCTCAAATACTCCAAGCGGCTGAAAGTAATCGAATCATTCCGCAAGTCCGGCAACAAACCGGAGTGGATGATCATGGATGTCATTCCAGTCATTCCGCCGGAGCTGCGTCCGCTGGTTCCACTGGACGGCGGCCGGTTTGCGACCTCGGATTTAAACGACTTATACCGCCGTGTTATCAATCGCAATAACCGTCTGAAGAAGCTGATGGAGCTGCGTGCGCCGGAAGTCATCATCCGCAATGAAAAGCGCATGCTCCAGGAAGCCGTGGACGCCCTTTTTGACAACGGCCGGCGCGGACGCGTGCTGCGCGGTGTGAAGAATCGTCCCTTGAAGTCCTTGTCCGATACTCTGAAGGGCAAGCAGGGCCGGTTCCGTCAGAACCTGCTCGGAAAGCGCGTCGATTATTCTGGCCGAACTGTTATTGTCGTGGGCCCGGAACTCCGGCTGCATCAGTGCGGGCTGCCCAAGATTATGGCCCTCGAGCTGTTTAAGCCCTTTATCTACAACCGTCTCGAGAAGGACGGGCATGCGACCACGATCAAAGGCGC
>RPQK01000393.1 GCA_003819755.1 Acidobacteriota bacterium
CCCAGTGCAGGCGGGACGCCTGCGCTCCCAGGGGACGCCCCCACTCTCGGCTCTTATTTGAGCGCTTATGCCCCTTTGGGGTGCGGACTTTTTCAGCAATCTCCGAGCGAGCTCCGCGCGTGGCTCAGTGCGCGTGCCGAACAAAGGCGGTAGTCTGCACGTTTAGTAAGATCAGGGAGCGGATGATCATGAGCGAACCAACTGCGGTGAACCCGGAAAACGCCCCCGGCGAGCAAGCCGGAACTTTGCCAAAAGACGACAGCAACCCACCGGCCCGCGTCGTATTCTGGCGGAGAGCCGGGCGGCGGATCATGTGCTTTTTCAGACGCGTGAAGCCGGGGCCTCGGGCCTGGCGCGGTGCGGCCGTCGGCACTCTGTTGGCGGCCGGCCTGGCTTACTTGTTGCTTGCCGTCTGGGTGGTCGTCGTCGCCAAAGACAACCTCGCCGTTTACCTGATCGCCTTGGTTCTGCCGGCGGTGTCTTTGCTGGGTAGTGCGCTCGGCCTTCTGCTGATTCGACTGTTGAACCGCCTGCCGTCGTTCTATCTGTGGGCGCTGCTCACATCCTTGATGGCCGGAGCCGCGTATGGCGGTCTCGGGCCTTGGGGAGTTATCAGCTCCATTCTTGCCTGCGTGCTGGTCGGTTCCCTGCTGGGGGCTTCCATTCGGATCTTCGCGGCCGGGGGCTGGCGGGATCTCTCGAAACTGCAGCGGGCGGTCACCGTTGGCGGGCTGATCCTCGGGCTCGGACTCGCCGGTTTCATAACCTGGTGGCTCGTGAATGACGGGCACGCCGGCAAGCCGGTGTCGAATGCAGCTCTGGAAACATCGCAGAAATCGGGAAACCGGGCTCAAGGGCTATCCGATCCATCGCAGCCCGGGCCTAACCGCGTTCTCCGGCTGACCTACGGCAGCGGCTCCGATCGTCATCGCCCGGAATATGCCGAGCGGGTGACGATTCGAACGCGGACCGTCGACGGCTCGAGACTTGTCGGGAACTGGAGCGGAAGGAAGGGGTGGGCGCGAACCCGGTACTGGGGATTCGACGCTAAGAAACTCCCGCTGCAGGCCCGCGTTTGGTACCCGGAGGGAAACGGTCCCTTTCCGCTCGTGCTGATTGTCCACGGCAACCATCTAATGGAGGAATACTCGGACCCGGGATATGCCTACCTCGGCGAACTGATGGCCAGCCGGGGTTTCATTTTTGCGTCTGTCGACGAGAACTTCCTGAACAGTTCGCCCGGTGATCTGACCGGCTTCCCCGGGGGCGGGCTCAAGGAGGAGAATGATACTCGCGGATGGCTGCTGCTCGAACATCTCCGCCTCTGGCGGGACTGGAACAAGAGCGCGGGCCACGTCTTCAGCGGCCGCGTTGACATGGACCGGATCGCCGTTGCAGGCCACTCCCGGGGCGGAGAGGCCGCGACCGTCGCCGGTGTTTTCAACCGGCTCCCTTATTACCCTGACGATGCGCGCGTGCGTTTCGACTTCGGCTTCAACATTCGCTCGATCGTCGCCATTGCACCGGTTGACGGCCAATACAAGCCGGCCGGCGCTCCGGCTCGGCTGCAAGACCTGAACTACTTCGTCCTGCACGGATCGTGGGACGGCGACATGCGGTCATTCCACGGTTCCCGGGTGCTCGAGCGAGCCTCCTTCAAGGGGGATGGAGACTGGTTCAAGAGCTCCCTTTACATACACCAGGCTAATCACGGTCAGTTCAATACGGTCTGGGGACGGAGCGATGCCGGCGGGCCGTACACGGCTTTTTTGAACCTCCGCCCGATTCTGCCGCCCGCCGATCAGCGGAAGATCGCACAAGTATTCCTCTGTGCCTTCCTGGAAGCCACACTCCACGACCGGAGGGAATTCCGCCGGTTGATGCGCGACTGGCGGGCGGGGGCGCCGTGGCTCCCGAAGACCGTCTACCTTCAGAAATACGAGGAAGCCCGTTCGAACATGCTGGCCACCTTCGAGGAGGACCTTGACGTCACCACCACGACCGCCTCGGGCGGCCGAATCGCCGCCGAGAACCTGTCCGACTGGAAAGAGAGGGCGGTGGACATCAAGTGGGGCGGGCTCGACACCCGGGGGGTCTTTCTCGGCTGGAACCGCAAGGAGGCGCCCGGCCCGTGCTCCTACTTGATCCAATGGCCGGAAGCGGGCTTGGCGGCAACCCCTGAAGGCACGCTCTTCTTCTCCCTGGCCGACTCCAAGAACGAGCCGGCTTCCTATAAGGACGATGAGGGTGAGCAAAAGGAGAAGAAGTCTTCGGAAGAACAGAAGAAGAAATCCGGTGAAGGCAACTCGAAGGACCAGAAAAAGCCGATCGATCTTACCCTCGAGCTAACCGATGGTTCAGGGAACAGGGCGCGTTTGCCGCTCAGCCATTTTGGCAAGTTGCAGCCGCAAATCGAAACGGACGTCGTGAAGGCGTCCTTTATGACTGACGTTCCGGGATCAGAAGTGGTTTTCCAGACGTTTGAGTTTCCGTTGGCTGCCTTTCACGCGGCGAACTCAAGGCTCGACACGGCGGCCCTGCGCTCGCTTCGTTTCGTGTTCGACCGATCAGAAAAGGGAGTCATCATCCTCGACGGCATCGGCTTTCGGCGGGACTGACTCCCTACTGCTTGGTTGCCGTGCATGTGGCAATCGCAGTGCCCTCAGCGATCATTTTTTTCGATGTAATCGATCGCCACTCGATGACTCCCGCTCGTGACCTGTTCTTTGCTTTTCAGGATTATGCGGGCCACTCGATCGCCCCACGCGCCCTTTAAGCGGCTGTCCTGGATGGGGATCTCCTCGGCTCGAGCTTCAAATTTTCCCGGGTCATAGGTCACCGCATAGATCGGTTTGCCGGATGCGCTCTCGGCCAGCAAAACGGTCCCCGGTTGGCCCGTCGTCACCCAAAGAGTCGTCATGAAGTTGAGCTCAAACGGCGCAATCCACTTTGTCAGTTGGTAATCCTCGCGAAGCTCGATTCCTGTCCCGCGGAAAAGTGTCAGCGTCCTGCTCCATTTTCCTATCTGGGCATCGGCTGGATAGGCAGAAACCAGGTCGAGTTGAAAAATAACTCGCGAACCGTCCGCCGAGAACGACACGTCTTTGGCCCGGAACTCCCTGCCATCCTTCTGCTGTACGCCGTTTATCGTGGGAGCGTTGTGGAAAGCAGACTGCATCGTCCAGATCTCGTATCTTCTCGAACTGAAGGTCTTCGCCGTGTAGCTCTCGACTCCGACGTCGATCAGGACAGGGCGGCCGTCCGCAAAGACGATGAAGTTGCCGACGTCGTTATGATTGTGGCTCTCGGCATTGTGGCCTCCCTGTGCAGCCAGGTAGAAGCCCCGCGAGGTTCCGGGAAACGATCGCGCGGCCATGACTTGCACGTCAGGCAGCCAGGCTTCGCCGAGGAAGGGCTCCTGCGGTTTGGCTGTCGCCAGATCCGATGCGGAGAAGAGGTCGGCAAGGAAGCGACCGAGCGAGCCCGGCCGGGAATTACGAAGAGTGTTCGGGTCACGCTGGGCAAGGAACGCGCCGAAGCCCGTCATCCCGGGATCGTCAATTCGTTTCCCGAAGCGATATACCAGGCCGGGTTCGGGCGCCGCCTTGGCGCTCGCGTCGGCGAAGTTCACGAAGTAGTCGCCGGCAATGTAGACCCGGTAGATGTAGCGGGCGATGTTCCGTATCAAAGGCTTGCGATAGACGTCGACCTTCCCCCCAGTCGAGCTGTTCAGCAATTCCAGACAGTCAAACAGGGAGGCCCCGGCCCTTCCCCAGTACCCGGGTCCCTCATCGCACCCGCCGTCCTCCCCGTAGCCCGCCAGAAAGTTGTCGAGACACCGGGCGTTCTTGACGATCGATTGGCGCCTTTTTGCTTCGTTTGTTTCTATCAGGAGGGTCGAGGTGAGCCAGTTAGAACAGATCCAGGGTGTCCAGTTGTTCAAATCGGTTCGAGATCCCAGCCCCATCCACCAGAAATCATCTCGTTCGAGGCAGGGGGTCAGCACCCGGCGGTCGATTTCAATCGCAATCCGCTCGGGCAGCAGCGGTGATACGGCTTTCAGCTCGTCACCAAGCAAGTAATGCGTCCAGGCGAGCAAACTCGCAGTCTCTGCCGCGAATAAGTCCACGGTTGGCTCTTTCACATCAGGCAGGCCGGAGCCCCTTTTTTGCACCCCGACGTGAGCGGGCAGTCCCCAATAGGTTTCCTCACAGGTGGCCCATAAGCCGTTGGCTATATCATCGAGAAAACGCCCTTTATTCTCAAAAACCTCGGCCATGACCAGCGTTCCGAGTTTCAGGCGCCGATCATTGCGAAGCCGCTCGAAGTTTGTTCGGTTGCCGTTGCGGACGTATTCAAGGAAGACAGAAGCGGGAAGGGCGGGCCACTGAGTTCCTGCGAGTTTGGCCGCCTCCTCAACCACCCGCTGGCGGATGACCTCCGGCGCCTTATTCCAGGCGGCGCGATCGGAAGCTTTGGGGTAGGGCTTCCAGGCAGCAGCCGGAAGCAGTGATTGTTCGAGGGTCTGCTCGGTAACCTGACTGCTGATCAGGCCGTCCGCCCGCAGGGGCACCACTGAAACGAAAAGCGACAGTACCAGCAAGGTTCTAGTAATCATCCCCCGTAAACTACGCCACCTGCTTCATCGTGTAAACCTGGGGGATTCGGTCAGGCAGTTCTGGAGTAAAGGTGATCTGTCCACGAATCGAGCGGTGGGCTCCGAACCATTGGGAGGGCGGCGGCAGAGGCTGATCTTCATGCGTATCTTTGCCTGTTTCCCGGGGGTGTGGCCTGAAAAACGGCTCCACCCCCGGCCTTCTGCCGCCCACTCCAAATGAAGAGCCGCCGCATGGTTGCCTGCAAATACGTCCGAGGCAACGGGGCGGTTAGTCTTCCAGTATGAAAGTGATCTGCATGTTCACCTGGAATTCGACAATCTGTCCCTCTTCCAGGCGTACCTGCTGCTCCTTAACCCAGGCGCTGCGTATGTTGCGCAGTGTCTTGTTAGCCCGAGCCAGGCCCTGTCTGATGGCGTCCTCAAACCCCACCGTTGAAGTAGCACTGATTTCTTCGACTTTGGCAACAGACATAATTCCTCCTTGAGCTGTGGTTGATAGGTGGGAAAAGTCCCGTTAAGTCGATGATAATACTTACGGAAGGGAAAGGCAGCTGTCTCTGCTCATAAGCTCGACAAAAATCAGGCCTGCCGCCAGACAGGATCGGCCCGCCGTACTCATGCCTTGATTATTCCCCAGATTGTTTCAATCCGAAACTGTACTCGCGCAACACCCCAAGGACCCCAAGGACAACCGAACTCACTGGTTGTCCTTGAGGTCTTTGAGGTCCTTGGGGTCCTTTATGTCTTTTCAGAACAACTTCCGCGTGAATTCCAGGTTTGCCTTCGTGTCTTCCAGGAACTTCCCTTTGCGCCCGCTGGTTTCGAGCACATACCACTTGTCGAAACCGATATCTCTGCAGGCCTTGGCCGCCTCGGGGAAATTCACCTCGCCTTCGGGAGCACCGAGAAGAGGCGCTTTCCAGTCCTTCAGATGGATCTCGCAGATTCTCCTGTTCCCGAGTTTTCGGATTTCGGCGGGAACGTCGTACCCGTAATGAGTCGAATTGCCGACGTCATAGTAGATCTGGACGATTGGTGATCCAACCTTCTTAAGAATCTCGAGGTTCTGCTCCGCCGTCAGCGTGTTTTCGATTCCAATGACAACGCCAAGGCCTTCGGCGCGCGGAACCAACTGTTTGAGCACATCCGTAACTCGCTTCACTCCCGGGGCATCGAGCTCGTACGATTTGAACTCTCCCGTACTGAGGTTCTTGTACTGGTCTTCACCGATACTCACCCGCAGGTCTCCGGCAGCAAAAAAAGCCAGGAGAATGTTCTTCGCCCCGAGCGCGGCTGCTGCCTCCAGTGCGTCGATGGCGAGGACAGCGGCCTGAGGTTCGGACTTGAGCGGAATATCGTTCAGCAGGCCGGCGGCAACGGAGTTAAACGCGATCCGGTGCTCTTTTCCAAGACTCAGGTACTTTTCCCTGACCTTTGGGTCTCTAAGCGGGACCTTGTCCGCATCGAGTGCGACGCTTACCTGAATGCCCGCAAGGCCGGCCTGGTGGGCCTTCCTGATATCCTCGGGCTCGCACCTTTTGCCGAGATTCCAGTCGCACATGCCGATTCGCAAACTTGCCTGATCGGCCGCCCGGAGACCTGAACAGGCGGCTGCCGCGATTCCAGTTGCTTCGATGAACTGCCTTCGGTCCAGTTTCATGACCACCTTGCCTCCTCCCCGCTTCCGACCCGTTCCTTTCCAAGTTATTGTCGCAAATTTCGCTTCGGATTTGTTCCCCGGTTCTTTTGCCTGTTGTAGAATCGTATCAGTCGACACGACGGGAGGCCGGGATGCGGAGATAGTCGAAACGAACGCCTGGTTCACTTTTCGACTCATAGCCTGCACTCTCATTTCTGAGAGGGCGCAGGCCAAACCCGGTGGTTCCCGGTTTCGTCGCGACGCGCGCCTGTCTGCCATCCCCAATTTCCGAAGGCTGCCTCGAAGATGTTTCCGCCCAGCACCGGGAGAGGAGTTCCATATGCTCCGCCACCCGCTAACCTTCGACAATGTAACCTTCGGCTATGATCAGATGGCCGTGCCGCTCCTGTCTCGCGCCTGTCTCGCCTTCCCGCCGGGCTGGACAGGCGTCGTCGGTGCGAACGGGGCCGGGAAAACGACTATCCTCAAGCTTGCGACCGGCATCCTGTACCCCGATCGCGGCTCTGTCGCTATCCCCGGCAAAGCCATCTACTGCGAACAGCGAACGGATGACCCTCCGGCGGATCTCGGCTTGTTTCTCGAGGCATCCGACGGACGGTCGATAGCCTTACGAGCCGGCCTGAAGATCGAAGGCGACTGGGAGAGGAGGTGGCCTGTTCTGAGTCACGGCGAGAGGAAGAGGGCCCAGATCGCAGTGGCCCTCTGGGAGGAGCCGGACGTCCTCGCGCTCGACGAGCCGACCAATCATATTGATCAGGACGCGCGCCGTCAGTTGGTTGAGGCCGTGAAACGATACAGGGGGGTTGGCCTGATCGTGAGCCATGACCGGA
>RPQK01000394.1 GCA_003819755.1 Acidobacteriota bacterium
CGAAGAAATACGCAAACGCCGAGATTCCTCCCCAAGGGCCTGCGCCGGGCGTGGGCGGCGAAATAGTTCGTCAGGAGCCGCTCGGCACGTCAACTCGCGAGTACGACGATCGTTGCACCACCACGTAGTAGCGGATGTCGGTAAGCTCGGCGGCGGCCTTCAATTCCTCCGCCCCGTTTCTGGCCTGCGCCAGTCCAAACTGCATGTTCGACTGGCCCGCGCAGATCCACACGTCTCCCACCAGCACGTCCTGGAGCTCGAGCGATTGTGCGCGACCGGTGATCTTGACCTTATAGGGGCCGCCAGCAGGGGGAGGTTGAATTAACGCCTGCCACTTGCCGTCGGCTCCGGCGGTCGCGGTGGCGGAGGCCTCTCTGATATCCACCCGCACGGAGTCGCCCGGCTGCGACCACCCCCAAATCGAGTTCGCCCTGCCGCGCTGAAGCACCATGTGATCGCCGAAGATCGGGCTGACGAATGGGCGTGGCGCGGCGTCCTGAGGCGCCGCGCCGAAAACGCTTCCGGCGAGCGCCAGGGCGCTCGCCAGCAAACAAACTAGACTTCCTTTGCCCTCGATCGATCTCAATTTCATACTCCTTGGTCATGCTCCGAGAATGGGATCAAGAGTGGGAACGGTTAGTTATTTTGGCCGGACTCTCCAGAGTCCGGCAGCCGGAGTCGGGAGGCTCCGGGCACGATAAAACCTCCCTTCCCGGAGTTCGAATGACGCCGATATCGTAACCCTGCGGCGCCGCTTCCGACAGTGGCATACGGTATATCCACGAGAGAACACGAGCCCGAGTCAGCGTCTCTTGGTCGGAGAAGGACTCGATCAGACGGTTTTAACGTGTCGGCTAACAGTTAAGCGAGACACGTCACAGGACTCTCCCCCCTGAGGCCAACCGCAAGATTTGGCTGGCGTTGAGCAGTGACACCGTACGAAACCTAGTTCGTGCACGATTCGAGTGCTACGGTACCGCCCAGAAATTCACTTCACAGGAGGTGCTCAAATGAGCCGCTCTTTGCTGGTTTCAGCCATGCTCCTGGTTCTCGCTGCGACTCCTTTGTCTGCTCAGACATCCGGCGAAATAACAGGACACATCACCGATTCGAGCGCCGGCGCCGTGCCGGGCGCGGCAATCACCCTCACCAACACCGCCACGAATGCTGTACGGACTGCCCTGTCGACAGATGCGGGAGTCTATACCTTCCCTGCCGTGGCCCCGGGCCTGTACAACCTCAAAGTGGAACAAACAGGCTTCAAGACGGCCAGCGCCAACGTTCAGGTCCAGGTTCAGCAGACAGTTCGCCTCGATTTCACTCTCGAGGTTGGGGAAATCACCGATACGATCGAAGTCGCGGCCTCGGCACAGATGCTGCAATCGGAGAACATGTCGCTGGGCACTGTGATCGAGACCAAGGGGATCACGGAACTTCCGCTGAACGGCCGCAACTACCTGAGCCTGGTAGCGTTGGCATCGAACACCAACACGCTGTCTGCGATGTCGGGCCAGGCCGGCGGCCGGCAGGGCGGCGACCGCGCCTCCCAATCCATCTCAGCCGGCGGCAACCGGATCATGTTCAATTACTTCACTCTGGACGGCGTCACTAATACCGACCCCAACTTCTACACATACGTCGTGCTGCCGTCGGTTGACGCGATTCAGGAATTCAAGGTGCAGACCGGTGTCTACCCGGCCGAGTTCGGGCACCAGGCCACCCAAATCAACGTCGTGACCAAGTCCGGCGGGAACGTCTTCCACGGAGCGCTTTTTGAATTTGTCCGCAACAATGCGTTCGATGCCAAGCCGTACCAGTTCACCACCGCTCGCGTCGACAAGTCGCCGTTCAAATGGAACGATTACGGTTTCGAAGCCGACGGCCCGGTGCGGATTCCCAAGCTGCTCGACTTGCGCGACCGGTTGTTCTTCATGGTGAACGCCGAATGGCGAGCCCAGCGGGCGGAGCGCCAGGCCGTCTATACCGTCCCGACCGCCAAAATGTTCGCGGGCGATTTCAGCGAGCTTCTCCCGGCGATAAAAATCTACGATCCCAACACAGCCGTGGGAGGCGCAACCAAGACGCCATTCCTCAATAACATAATCCCTGCGGACCGGATCGATCCAATCTCGAAGAAGTTTCTGAAGTACTATGTTTCGTCGAACCTCCCGGGGCTGTCGAACAACTACGCGCAGGTGAACACTCTTCCCAACAACCGAGAGGCCTTCACTCTGCGGATGGACTTCAACGAGTCGACGAACTCGCAGTGGACGGGACGATGGAGCCGGGGCGACGAGGACCAGTCCTCGACGGGCATCAGCATCACCGGCAGCAAGATTCTCACCGACTACGACCAGTTCCTGTTTACCAACACGCGGACTCTCAGCCCGTCGCTTGTGAACGAGGCGCGTGTCGGCTACACGAAGTTTGCGAATGCACTGGGCACGTATTCGGCCTACGAGACCGATGCGGTTTCGGATATAGGGATACCAGGCCTCGCCCCCGGCGATCCAGTCTCGTGGGGCGTTCCTATGGCTTCCTTCGCAGGCGGCGGGTTCGTGGCGATTGGCGACGCGCAGGACGGTCCTTATGCGATCGACGACAACATACTGCAACTCGTCAATAATGTCTCCTGGACACACGGCAGCCACAGCTTCCGCTTTGGCGGCGAATACACTCGCGAGAACTACAACCAGGTCGGCAACCAGTTTTCCCGCGGCCAGTTTGCGTTCCAGCCGAACACGACACAGGGCTCGGACAAAACAGGAGGCGACGCGTTTGCCGAATTCATGCTGGGCCATCTTTGGAATTCAATAGTGGCCGTGGCTCTGGCCCAAGCCGAGTTTCAGCGGAACTCCATGGCGACTTTTGTAGATGATACGTGGAAGGTGACGCCGAAACTGACTCTGTCCCTGGGCTTGCGTTACGAACTAACGCCACCCTGGACTAACCAGCTCAATAATTTAGCCAGGGTGTTTGTCCCGGAAATCATGGCAGTGCCTGACGGCCCGGCGGCCGGAGGCGAGACTCCCTACTACCTCCGCCAAGGCGACTGCACTGATCCCTACGCCGGTCCGCCGCCAATAAACATCCGCTGGACCACGGTCACGGCGAAGTGCAACAACGGCATGCTGCCTGATCAGCTGATGTACACTTCGTATCGCGATTTTGCTCCTCGCATCGGTATTGCGTACTCGCCAAGCCCCAAGACGGTGATACGCACCGGCTACGGCATTTTCTACAACCAGGATATCGGCAATGCGTATTTCGACCTGGCCCGGAGCCTCGGTGGCCGTGTCACCCTCCAGGCTGAGGTCGGGACCCCCAGCCTCTTTTACAGCAACGCTGTCCCGGGTGGAGGCGCGGTTGCCAACGTGCCGTCTCCTTACGCCTACTCCATGTCCGTCGATCACCGCACCACCTACACGATGCAGTATCTGTTCAACATTCAGCGACAGTTGACCCCCAACTGGGCGATCGAGGCCGGATACCTGGGCAGCGTGAGTCGCCATCTTCAGGGCTTCCTGGATGCCAACCAGGGAATTCCAGGCACAACCGGGAGCCCGAGCACCCGGCGTCCATGGAAGGGCTTCAGCAATATCCAGTACGTGCATGACGGTGGGAACGGAAACTACAACTCCCTCAGCCTCAAGGCGACGCGCCGCTTCAGCGAGGGTCTTAACGTCATCAGCTCCTACACCTGGGCGAAGTCCCTTGACACCACGAGCGGCATCCGCAACCAGGGATTCGACACTCTCTACCCGCAGAATAGCTATTGCATTGCTTGCGAGCGCGGACCCTCCGCGTTCGACGTCACGCACCGAATGGTGACTTCCGTCCTCTACGATCTGCCGGTCGGCAAGGGCAAGCGGCTGGGCATCGACAACGCGGTAGTGAACACGATGCTCGGGGGCTGGAGTCTGGGCGGCATCCTCACTATGCAGTCAGGCATGCCGGGCAACCTGACCATGGGCGGCCTCGACAACGCCAGCACCGGTTCGGGCGGATATGATCGCCCCAACGCGACCAGTACCAGCCCCTATCTAGATGACCCCAAGCCCTACCGATATTGGAATCTCGACGCCTTTGTGGTGGCGCCTGCCGGACAGTTCGGGAATGCCGGGCGTAATTCAGTGCGGGGTCCGGGAATCTTCTTGCTGGACGCCGAAGTACACAAGCAATTCGCCCTCCCGTACAAGGAAGGCCACGTTTTTCAGTTCCGATTTGAGGCTTTTAACGTTCTCAACCACCCGAACTGGGGGATGCCTAACCTGAACATTCGGTCGGGGGCGGCGCGAGCCGGAGTGCCGGATACGGCTGCCCGTCAGAACTTCGGAGTCGTGACGTCGACGTCCGGGAGCATGCGCCAGATCCAATTCGGGCTGAAGTACTTGTTTTGAGAGGACTTAGCCACGAACAAACGCGGCGCGGAGTAGTCGCAACCAAATCGCTTAAGGTGGTCGCCAGACGAGAGGCAGAATGTCGAATATCGAATATCGAATGTCGAATGTCGAAGTAAGCGCCAAAAGCAAAATACCAAAGACAGAATGTCGATTGTGTTCTCGTCTCTTTCCTTACTTCGTTATTCGACATTCGATATTCGATATTCGATATTCTGCCTTCCGCTGGGAAGCGCCTTTTGCGGCGTCACAGACCGTGCACTGGATCCGGTTCCTATTTGTCAGAGCTGTAGTTGTTCTGATAGGCGCAAACATCATTTGGGCTTTGCCCGCGTTGGGTGTGGACGGCCAGGTCCAAATTCACGATCCCTCCACCATCATCGAGTGCGGCGGCAAGTACTATACCTACGGCACCGGTGGTTCCTGCCTGGTTTCGGACGACGGCTGGACATGGTATCGCGGTGTTTCGCCCACGCGTCGCGGCATGGCGCCAGACATGATTCACCTCGGCGACCGCTACAACCTGTACGTGGCCGCCAACATCGGGGCACAGCCCAAAGCCGCCATCAACATGATATGGAACAAGACCCTCGACCCCGGTTCCCCCGACTACAAATGGGAGGAGGGCGGGATCGTCGCGTCGTCCGATGGGGTCGAGTTCTGCAATGCTATCGATCCGGGAGTCTTTCTTGATCCCACGGATGGCAAGCTCTGGCTGGTCTACGGTTCCTATTTCGGCTACATCCGGCTGGTCCAACTCGACCCAAAGACCGGTAAACGTATCGACCCGAACGACAAGCCCGTGGACATCGCGGTCAACTGCGAGGCGCCGGACATGATCTATCACCAGGGCTGGTACTACCTGCTGGCCACCCATGGCAGTTGCTGCCGGGGCGCTGATTCCGGCTACAACATTCGGGTGGGCCGCGCCAGGAAAGTGACCGGTCCCTTCCTCGACCACATGGGCGTTGACATGCTCCAAGGCGGCGGTAAGCTCGTCGTCGGCTCCGGCGGCCGGGTCATCGGACCGGGTCACTTTGGCCTGATCAACCTCGGGGACGGCGTCCAAAAGTTCTCCTGCCACTATGAAGCCGACCTCGACAGGGGCGGCGCCAGCGTGCTGGACATCCGCCCGTTGCTGTGGAGAGACGGCTGGCCCGTCGCCGGTGACAGCTTCAAAGAAGGCACGTATGCGATCGAGTCCGTCCGCACCGGCACGGCGCTCGAGCTGGCGGTGGAGGGTATGCCGGTTGGCGGAAGACGTAACAGGAGACCTCCCGGTGGACCAGGCGCCGCGCCCGGCGGACCCGGCGGCCCTGGGGGAGGGCTCTTTAGCAGCCAGGGGGGTGTGATCCCACCGCAAGATGTGGCGCAGGTGTCGACGAACTGGCCAGCCGGCAACATCGATATTCGAATGGGCAATTACTTGTGCCAGGCCCAGCAGAAATGGACCGTTACGCCCGTCGCCGACGCCGGCGGCTACCCCGGCTCGCCGTATTTCAAGATCACCATCGCCGGCACCGGCCGCGTGCTGGCCGTGGACGAGGAAGGCGAACTGGTCGCGCTTCCTGCCTTTACCGGCGGGCCCGAACAGCTCTGGCGTCTCGATCAGCTCCCCGACGGCGCCTGGCGCATCATGCCCAAATCCGCCTCGGACGCCGGGGAGTCGCTGGCGCTTTCGGCCATCGGCAGCAGTTTCGCGACGCTCCAGGAATTCGACCCAGCCAGCAACAAACAACGCTGGCTGTTCAAGACGCCTTGAAAGGACTTGCCATGATTACGCTTCGCAACGTCAGCATCCCCGCATTGGTGGCCCTGGCCGGCTCAACAATCGTATTTGTGGCGGCCGGATCGGGAAATTTCCCCCTAGGTACGGTGCCCTCGCGGGCGCGTCCCGCCTCCGTCGAGAGAGCTCCCAGCGCCGATGGCTTCGTGCAGCGTTGGCTCATCCTCGAGCCAATCCCCGCCAACGGACTAACGGACAGCGTCGTCCAGGCGGCCGTTAAGAAGGAGTATTTCCCCAACCAGCTCACTGTCATTCCAGGTGACGGCGACAAGGTAACGGTCGACGGCGCGGAGCTCACCTGGCATGCAATCGACACGAACGAGTACAACGTCAATCTCTATTACTTCGCCCACGGTCTCGGTAAGCCGACTTCAAACGTGCTGTTTTGGGCGGTCACGGTCATCGACTGCCCGCGGGAGATGCCCGGGGTGCGCCTCGCCATCGGCTCCAACGCGGCCTCCGTCTGGTGGGTCAACGTCAAGGAAGTCATCTCCATTTACAGCGACCGTCAGACCGTCATCGATGACGGCGTATCAAAGCGCCTCACGCTCAAAAAGGGGGCAAACGTCGTGCGTTGCGCGGTGGTCAACGGCGGCGGCGCTACCGATTTTTGCGCGCGGTTTCTCGATGCTCAGGACAAACCGTTGAAGGAATTCACGGTGCGTTTGGACGCCGCGAAGAACTGAACGCGATCCACGAGCTTTCACGAACGACTTTCCGCGAACGAGCGTCCCGTTTTCGACCCCTTTGGGGTCGAAAAATAAGAATCGAGAGTGGGGGCGGCCCCTGGGAGCGCAGGCGTCTCGCCTGCACTGGGGCAAGGGGCGACCCGCCCCGTCCCTGCTGGGGGCACCATCGACCCTGCGAGAGCCGCGGACGGGCCGGCTGGCCCATTGCCCCAGTGCAGGCGAGACG
>RPQK01000395.1 GCA_003819755.1 Acidobacteriota bacterium
GTCAGTTCGTCAGTTTGTCAGCTTGTCAGCTGTCACCTGCTCAAACTTTATGAAATCGCCCAGTTTTGATACGCTCAGTGTTGTTCACAACGGCGTGAGAACGTCGCTCACAATCACACTTCAGCGGCACGCGTCATGCTACACATCGTAAATGGTGTTGCCACCCTCAACCTTCTGGACCGGACGGACATCCGAGGGGCTCGCGTCTCAGGGGACGATATTTTTGCCGAGGGACCGGTTCAGGATTGCCTTGAAACTCCTGCCTCCTGGCGGACCCGGGCTGATCACCTGCAAAAAAGGTTCAATATCCCCAAAGAGCAGTACCTGCAACGCAAGGAGGAGAGAGAACGGAGCCTGAGGAGCTTCGCCTACCACGAGGAAGTGGTTCTTTGGTTTGAGTTCGACCTCTTCTGCCAGCTGAATCTTCTGTTCCTCCTCCATTGGTTTGCCAAACGCCCGCTCGGCAATTCAAAGCTGACGCTGATTTGCCCCGGCGAATTCCCTGGGCACAAGCAGTTTCGCGGGCTGGGAACGCTGAGCCCGAGACAGTTGACCAGCCTCTTTGAGGACCGCGTGGAAGTGACCGACCAGCAGAAGAAGTTGGCGGAGAAGGCCTGGTCGGCTTACAGCAGCGCTGATCCGACCGCGATTGAGCGTCTCCTTGAACAAGGAACCGAAGATCTTCGTTATCTGCACAAGGCGCTGTTCGCTCATCTTGAAAGGTTCCCGTCGACCCTGAATGGTCTGAACAGTGTCGAGATCAAAACGCTCGAGGCCGTGCAGGATGGACCGCGCAAATTCCCTGACCTTTTCAGCACGGTCAGCACCAGTGACACGGTGTTCTCGCACGGGATGGGGGACGTGCAGTTTTCCGCTTATCTTTCCGACCTGGCCGACGGCGACTCACCGCTCCTGCGCCTGGACAATTTCCCGGGAATTCTGAGTCAGGATGCAGCCCGGCGGAATCTGGGCAAGTGCACCATTCGAATCACGGACCTGGGGAAGGACATCGTCAAAGGCCGGCAGGACAACATAACCGTTCGTGGCATCGACCGGTGGCTTGGTGGCGTTCACTTGAAGACTCCTGATCCGACCTGGCGATGGGACCCTTCTGCGCGCGGCCTGGTGTCGCCCGGTGAATCGATCAAGCAGGTGGAGCGCGGAGGCGCATCCGTCTCTTGAGCTGATACTCCCGCAGTAGTAGGCTTTAACTATACCCCTCCTAATTTCTCTCTCCCATTGAGAAAGGAGTTTCTATGAGGTTCCCAAGGATTGTCTACCTTGTCTTGCCTGTCTTGTTCCTGAGCGTGGTGGGTCTCCTCGCGGCCCAGGGTGGTAAGACCTTGGATGGCAAACAGATCTTCACCGACCAGAAGTGCCAGATGTGTCACGACGTGTCGACCGCTGGAATCCAGGCGACGACAAAATCGGAGAAGATGAAGGGGCCGGATTTAGCCACCGTGGTGTCCGGTAAGGATGCCAAGGTTCTCGCCAACGTCTTGAGAAAAAAAGCCAACACCGCGCATGACAAGCCCCACCCGAAGGCCTTCACCGGCACCGATGAGGAACTGGGCGCCCTGATAGCCTGGTTGCAGGCCCAGAAGTCCGCCACTGGTCAGAAGTCCGGCACCAACAAGAAGGCAGAATAAGGCTCATCCGGGCGACTCGTATGATCTGGAACCAGGAGCTCGTGCAATGTTTCCTTCCCGAGCTCCTGACTTCCAGGTGACTTTGCCTCCCCCGGTTTCCTTCGTGGTTAAAGCCTCCCCCTTTTGCTACTATCCGTCTATGAAAAGGCTTCCTTCGTTACTCCCGGTTTACCTGGTTCTCAGTTGTCTTTTATCGCTCCTCTCCGCGCAGCCCTCATCGCGCCCCAAGATCGTCGTCACTGGAATAACGGCCGATCAGGTGAATGAGCTGCGCCAGAGCATTGCCGAAGCAGAGATCGTCGCGGCCACGCGAGAGGAACTGCTGAGTCGGGTTGCAGATGCCGACGGACTGATCGGGAGTTGCAGCGCGGACGCCATTCGGGCAGGCAAGAAGCTCCGATGGGTGCAGACTCTGAGTGCCGGCGTGGAGGGGTGCCGGTCGCCCGAGCTCGTCAACAGCCCGATCGTCCTGACGAATGCGAAGATCATCATGGGCCCCGAGATCGCCGATCACGCCCTGGCCCTGCTTCTTTCCCTGACACGCGGATTGAATACGGCGATGTTGAGCAAACCAAAAGCCGAATGGCGGCGTCAAGGTTACCAGCCGATCGAGCTGAGAGGGAAAACGGCTCTTATCATCGGCGTCGGGGGAATCGGAACCCAGATTGCCGAACGGGCGTCGGCCTTCGGTATGCGAGTCCTGGGAGTGGACCCGAAGGATATCCCGCTTCTCAATTCCGTGGAAAAGACGTACCCGCCCGATCAGCTTCGCGAGGTGTTGCCCGAAGCCGATGTGGTCTTCATGGCCGCGCCGCACACGACCGAGTCCCAGGGGATGATGGGGACGCGTGAGTTCGCACTAATGAAACGAGGGGCCTACTTCGTGAACGTCTCGCGCGGCAAGACGGTTGATACTCCGGCGCTCGTCCAGGCCCTCGCGTCTCATCAACTGGCCGGAGCCGGCCTGGATGTCACCGACCCTGAACCGCTGCCTTCGGATCACCCCCTCTGGAAGCTCGATAACGTCGTCATTACTCCTCATATCGCGGGCCAGTCGGACCAGCTCGATACCCGGCGGATGGAACTGTTCAAAAACAACATCCGCCGCCTGGCCAAAGGCCTGCCGCTGCTGAATGCAGTAGACAAGCAAAAGGGGTATTGAAAAGGGCGTCGATGGCCGGGGGGAAGGACCTCAAGGACCTCAAGGACCTCAAGGATAAAAAGACGTGAAAAGACAATCCGCGTCTTTTTGTCCTTGAGGTCCTTGAGGTCCTTGAGGTCTTTCCCTCCGGCCATCAAGCCCTGGCCGCACACTCGCTCAACCAACTCCTATTTCCGCTTGCTGGTCACCTCTGCCTCGTAACGGCGGACCTCGTCCGTCCAGGCCATGCCTGCAGGGACCCCCTGCTCCAGGCAATAGTAATCCCACACAGGACCGTACGGCAGGCTCTTGATTTCCTCGAGCAGCGCCAATCGCCCGGTCAGGTTTCCTTCGTTTTCCAGGCAGCGGAGTTGGTCCGTCGGCTCAAGCAACGCCAACAAGAGGGCCTTGATCATGGCTCGCGTACCGATCACCCAGGCGGCGATGCGGTTGATGGTGGCGTCAAAGAAATCGAGACCGATGTGCGTACGGGTGAGAAAATCGCCGCGGACCAGCTCCTGAGCCAGTGCGGCCAAGTCGTCATTGAGGATCACGACGTGATCGCTGTCCCACCGCACCCCGCGGCTGACATGCAGGAGTATTTCGGGCAGGAACAGCAAGACGGAGCTGATCTTGTCCGTAATTGTCTCGGTCGGGTGATAATGGCCGGCGTCCAGGGTCAGCAGTTTCTGATTCTTCAAAGCATAGGCCAGGTAGAACTCATGCGACCCCACCGTGTAGCTTTCCGCCCCGATTCCGAACAACTTACCCTCAATTGCATCGAGGTTTAGTCGCGGATCGATCTTCTCGGCGAAAACAGCGTCCAGAGACTGGATCAACCGCTCCCGAGGGCCTTTCCGGTCGACCGGTGTGTCTTTGTACCCGTCGGGAATCCAGAGATTAGTGATGCATGCTTTACCCAGTTCGCGCCCCATTTCCGCCCCGATCTTCCGGCACACAATCCCGTGCTCAATCCAGAAGCGACGAATGCCTTCGTCCGGGTGAGCAAGGGTAAAGCCGTCGGCTACCTTGGGGTGCGCGAAATACGTCTGATTGAAATCAAGACCTATTCCTTGCGCCTTCGCCCAATCGATCCATGTCCGGAAATCTTCCGGCTGGAGCTCGTTTCGTTCCCGCCGTTTTCCGCTGAACTCTGCGTAACTGGCATGCAGGCTAAAGCGGTGTTTGCCAGGGATTAACGAGAGGGCTTTTTCCGTATCGTCCCGAAGCTCCCGAGGGCTGCGAGCCTTGCCGGGGTAATTGCCAGTCACCGCCAGGCCTGCCCCCAGCTCGGTGCCCATGTTCTCGAACCCACCCACATCATCGCCCTGCCAACAGTGCAGGGAGATCGGGACGCTCTTCAGTTTCTGCATTGCGGCTTCCGTGTCGACTCCCAGTTCCCCGTAGCGTTCGGCAGCTAGCCGATAAGCGGCCTGGACCCTCTCAGAGTTCATGGTTTCGTCCTTTCTCAGAAAAAAACGGGCAACAGCATATATCGAAGCGAGCCGACGGAAAAGATATGCTGGTCCGGTCAGTCGCTTGTGCAATATGATCGGGCGGGACTAATGCGGGCGGACGCGACCGTCCGCCCCGAGCGAGGAAAAGGATGCCAAGAGCCGCTAAATCGTTCAATCTCACTCTGATTGTTCTGTTCTCGTTGTTGAATTCACTTATCGCCCAAACACCAGAAGCCAAGACCAAACCTCCTTTCCTGGTCGGCAACGTTTTTCCGGGGATGACGATCAAGGCGCCCGGAGTGGGCAGCCGCAGTGAGACCGGGATCGGGGCCTTGATACCCTGGGCCGACCGACTCTGGGCTGTCGGTTACGTGGCCCACATCGCGGGGGAGGGAATCGGGCTTTACTCAATCGATTCGGACCTCTCCTTTCGAAGACATCCCGCGTCGGTAACCGGCACGTTCGCCAACCGAATGGTTCATTGGGAGTCCGAACAGGTCTTCATCGGGCCTCACGTCATCGATGCGAAAGGCAACGTACGGACCATAGAGGCGCTTAAGAAACACCGGCTCGCCGCCACCGCCCGGCACCTGACCGACCCGGACAAGCAAGTCTATTTCCTGACCATGGAAGGACTGGTGTTTGAGGTGGACGTCAAAACGCTCGACGCCCGCCAACTCTTTGACCTCGTTTCCATTTTGAAGCTCCCCGAAGGCTCTCAGCCGCATTTCAAAACAGGGCATACGGCGCAGGGGCGTTTTGTCGTGGCAAACAATACCTACGAAGAGCCCGAGCACCTGGGAGCTCGAAAAGCCGGGAGGCTCGCGGAGTGGGACGGTAAGGAGTGGCGGATCATCGAGGACAACCCGTTCATCGAGGTCTCGGGAAAACAGAATCCGCGCGTAGGAGAGCGCTATGGGAATACCCTTTATGCGGTCGGCTGGGACAACATCTCGGTCATTCTCCGCGTCCTGCACGACGGCAAGTGGTCCCGCTACCGGCTTCCGCAAGGCAGCCATTCCTGGGATCACACCTGGAACACCGAGTGGATGCGGATCCGCGAGGTCCAAACCGAGCGTTACCTGATGGACGCCTTCGGCATCTTCTACGATCTCCCGGCCATGGTCTACGGCGGGAGGGTGTGGGGAATCCGGCCGATCGCCAGTCACCTCCGAATCTGCCCCGACTTCGTTTCCTGGTCGGGACTCCTCGTTCTGGCCGGCGACCAGACGGATAACGCCGTAGGCCAGCCGCAGTCGGGTCTATGGTTCGGCAACCTGGATGACTTGTCGCGCTGGGGAAGGCCGTCCGGCTGGGGCGGCGTGTGGCGGAAGACCCCGGTTCAGGCCGGCGAGTTGTCCGATCCGTTTCTGATGACCGGCTTCGACAAGAAGACCGTTCACCTGGCAAACGATAGCGATCAAGCCACGGGCTTCGCGCTTGAAGTGGACTTCTTGGGCGACGGGGATTGGCAGGCCTATCAGACTGTCCCCGTCCCGGCGCATGGTTACCGTCACCTGGAGTTCCCCGACGGCTACAGCGCCCACTGGGTGCGGGTCAGAGCCAACGGCGCTTGCCGCGCGACCGTTTACTTCACTTATAACTGAAGAACCAAGGCCCAGGACTCGACTGGTCGCCGGTAACGAAGATCGTGCGGACGATAGGAGCGGGCAGGGCGCGCTCCTGGCTTGGGTCGGGCGGCTCGCGATGCCCTTGGTTCCTCGGCAAAACTTTGGTAGAACTTGGACATGAAGCTCGCTCACTGTCTTTTGTTTCTCGGCTTTATTGTATGTCTGGGCTCCGGACAAGCCGCCGCCGCCGATCTCGTCCATGCGAAAGACGGCTCCGGCGTTTACGGCTACAAAGATACGCCGATCCTTCCCTGGTGCGGCTTTCACGTGCATGACCCGGACCGCCCGGCACCCAAGCGGGTCAACCCTGGAAAGGCCGGCCTGCCCGTTCCCGCCCCGGCAGATGCGGTGGTTCTGTTCGATGGCAAGGACCTCTCGAAGTGGAACCAGACCGACTGGAAGGTGGTAGACGGCTGTATCGAAGCCGTCGGAGGCACTAATCTCACGACCAGGCAGGACTTTGGCAGTTTCCAGCTCCACCTGGAGTGGATGGCGCCCAACCTGCCCGGTCTTCCCTGGCAGAACCGGGGAAACAACGGCGTGCACATCATGGGGCTCTACGAGATCCAGGTCTTCGATTCTTTCAACGAGAAGATCTACCCGGACGGCCAGGCGGCCGCGATTTATGCGCAGACTCCGCCCTTGGTCAACGCTTGTCGCCCGCCCGGCGAATGGCAGACCTACGACATCGTCTTCACTGCACCCGTGTTCCAAGGGGAGAAGCTTGTCTCCGCGCCGCGGGTGACGATGCTGCACAATGGCCTGATCGTCCACCTCGACCAGGAGATCCGTGGAGAAACCAACCACCGGGTTCTGCCGGAGTTCAAGAAGAAGGTGAATCGCGGGCCATTACAGCTGAGCGGCCACGACTGCCCCGTCCGCTTCCGCAACATCTGGCTGCGGCCGCTATAGAAGACGACACGGCAGTTGGATCAAGGAAGCGGACCGTTTCAGAGAGCCGCGCACGCAGCGAGGGTTGTGAAAAAGTTAACCCAAATGTAAATTCGCTTGGGAGCGCTAAAATAAGAATCGAGAGTGGGGGCGGCCCCTGGGAGCGCAGGCGTCTCGCCCAATGGCATTTACTTTTTTTGCCCGGTGGCCAGGGCGAAGTCGGTGCAACCAGCCGTGGTGAACGGGGCTTTTATTGTGGCCGGACTCTCCAGAGTCCGGCAGCCGGGCTGGGAGCCCGGCGAAAACGATGGTTGCA
>RPQK01000396.1 GCA_003819755.1 Acidobacteriota bacterium
ACCAGATGAAGAAAGAGGCCCAACGCATGGCGGAATGAATCGTAGCAGGGGCCGGGAAGAATATCCAGCGGGTTCGGGTTACGGGTTCGGGGTTCGGGGTTCTGAGTTCTGAGTTCTGAGTTCTGAGTTCTGAGTTCTCAGTTCTCAGTTCTCAGTTCTTCGGGACCACCAGGTACGGTGTAACGGAGTGGTACCCCTCGGGTTTTGGCCGTACTGCCACCTTGGTTTCCTCCTTTTCGGCTTTCGGTGAGATCTGACTGTACTTAAATGAGATTTTGTCAGAATGGGGAATTTGATTCCATTCACGCCGATGGCGGGTCCGCTGTCCCCCTGTCGCCAACCGCTTGAAAGCATGGTAACTTGGGTCTATAACCCATGCTTTCCCGTGTTCTCACCAAGGAGCAGCAGCGAGCGCTGGCCGCAGAGCGCGACGCGCTGATGCGATTGCAGCTGGCGCTTGCCCGGTTCGATAGCTCCGCTGACGATATCCAGGTGCTGCAACGGTCAATCCAGCAGCTGGACGAGCTGTTCCTGATTGTCATCGTGGGCGAATTCAACGCGGGAAAGAGTGCCTTCATCAATGCACTTCTCGGTCAACGGGTGCTCGAGGAAGGCGTCACTCCGACCACCACAAGGATTCACCTTATTCAGCACGGGACCCAGCTCGAATTGTCGACCGCCGGACCGGCTGTTTCGACCTTGACTGCCCCCGTCGACCTCCTTGAAGAAATTAACTTCGTCGACACACCGGGTACGAATGCCATCTCCCGGGAGCACGAGGCGATCACGCTCGACTATATCCCCCGCTCGGATCTGGTCCTGTTCGTGACGTCCGCCGATCGTCCTTTCACCGAAACCGAAAGGGCGTTCATGGAGAAGATCAAGAACTGGGGGAAGAAGATCGTCATTGTGATCAATAAAGTGGACATCCTGGGGGACAGCCGCGACGTCCAGCACGTGGAAAGCTACGTCGCGGAGAACGTCAAGAGGCTCCTCGGTTTCACCCCCGAAACCTTCTCCGTGTCGGCCAAGGAAGCCTTGAAAGCCAAGCTGAACGGAAATCCGGTGCGGCTGGCGGCAACCAACCGATTCCCGGATCTTGAGAAGTACATCCTCCAGACCCTGGATCAGCGGGAGAGAATCCGGCTGAAGCTCCTCAACCCCGTGGGTATCGGATTTCGGCTGGTCTCGAAGTACGAAGACGTGATCGGTCAGCGCCTGGAGGTTCTGAGAGAAGACCGGGAGACGATCGGACGCGTTGACCGGCACCTGGACGAGTTTCAGTCAGACATGGCCAGGGAGTTTCGTTTCCGGCTGGCCGATGTCGACAATGTCCTCCACGATTTCGAGAGCCGGGGAGTCGATTTCTTCGACGAGCATGTGCGTTTTGCCCGATTCATGGATCTGATCAATAAATCCAGAACAAAGACCGCTTTCGAACGCGAAGTGATTGCCGACATGCCCCAGGTTGTGGAAAAGCGAGTCAGCGAGGTCATCGACTGGATGGTATCGAGCGACCTTCGATTGTGGCAGACGATCGTCGATGAACTGCGGACGAGACGTTCCGAGCAGGCGGAAAGAGTGGTCGGTCAAACCGGGACGAGCTTCGAGCAGAGCCGAAACCGGCTGCTCACAACGGTTGGCGAGGCCGCGCAGAAAGCCACCGCGAGCTTCGACCGGGAAGGCGAGGCCGACCGCCTTGCAGAGGACGTCCAAATGGCGGTCGCCGGCACGGCGCTCGCGGAAGCCGGGGCGGTAGGACTGGGGACGATCGTAACCGCTGTCGCCACCAGCGCAGCGGCAGATGTCACCGGCATCCTGGCCGCCAGCGTGATAGCCGCTATCGGTTTGTTTGTAATTCCGAACAAACGCCGGACAGCAAAAAAAGACTTGAGCGAGAAAGTCACGGCGGTACGTCGCAAGTTGATGAAGGCCCTGACGGACCAGTTCGAACGAGAGACGCAACGGAGCGTCGACCGAATCCGAGACTCCCTCTCCCCCTACACGCGCTTCGTCAAGGGCGAGACAGAACGCTTTGAGACAACCCGGAAAGAACTGGAAAGCCTGGGCACCGAGCTCCAGGGGATTAAGACGAAGATTGAGGGGATGTAGTAGCAGCGGTTCACAGAGCCGCTGGCCTTCAAGACACTATCCATGCTAAAAGTCGCCGCAGGCGACGGGCATGGATAGAGAGAGAACCAATGCCTTTCTGAGTTTCGGTATCCCTCAGGTTTTTACTGCAGCCCGGATCCTGCTCGCAGGGTGGGCTCTCTCTGCAGCCGCCCGGGGGGAAGCGCATCTCGCCGCCACACTCATCATCTACGGTACCGTCACCGACGCGCTCGACGGCAAACTCGCACGCAGGCTTGGCAGTACCAGCGAGTTTGGAGGCCTCTTCGACTATTTTGCCGATTACTTCTGCTACATCGTCGCGCCGTGGTTTCTCTCGACCAGCTTGCTGCCCCAGGGGCTTAATCCCGTCTTGACTCTTTCCCTCGGCCTGCCGCTTCTCGCCGGGGCCGTCCGCTATGCCAGAAACGGGCTGCTTCTCAGAACCGAGAATTTCGAGCAAGTGGGATTCCCTGGTTTGGGGACAGTGTTCTATACGAACCTGATTACCGCCTGGGTATTCCTCGGTTCTAACACCAATCGACTGGGAGCGCTGGTCCTTGGACTCGTCGTACCGATGTTCTCGGTCTTGATGGTCTCGCCCGTCCGCTACCCGAAACTCGTTACGTCGAAACTCGTTTGCCTGCCGGTTCTCCTCGGGCTGATTGTCATGCCCTTCTTCCTGACTCGGTACCTGGCCACCCTGGCATTGATCCTCGTCTCGGCTTACGTGCTGGTCGGGCCGTTTGTAATGCGAGTGCAGGGCGGCGCCAGGTTGTTCAAGTCTCTCAAGGAATCTGTCATCTCTCGGATCGCCGCGCGCCGAGTCGTAAAGAGCCTGACCGGCGACCCGGGGGACCTCAAGAAACTGTTGAACGTGTACCGTATCGTCGTCCCCGGCCCTGCTTTTAGACTGTTCCTCGACCGCTTGTCCGACGACATCGACAACCGCCGAGGGCTCGGGAATTTCCTTTTGCACCTGGGAAAGACCGCGAGCCGTCATCACAAGCGCAAGCTGGCGGAGAATCTCATCGTGAACTGGGCAGCCAAAGGCGCACGGATTCGGACACGGCTGTCGACTCCCGAGCGCTGGTTACCCTTCTTCGTGGTCGTCAGCCCGACTATGCGGTGCAATCTGAAGTGCGCCGGCTGTTACTCGGCTCTGTATCTAAAGGACGGCGAGTTGAGCGAGGCGGATCTGGACAGCATTTTCCGGCAAAGCAAGGAACTGGGCGCCTATTTCTCGGTCATTTCGGGCGGAGAACCTTATCTGCTGAAAGACACGCTTCTCCGCCTCTTCCGAAGGCACAGCGACATGTTCTTTCTGACGTTCACGAATGCCACCTTGCTTGACGACCGACTGGTCAACGAGCTGGGCAGGCTGGGGAATGTCGCTCCAGCAATCAGCGTCGAGGGTTACGAGGGCCACACCGACCAGCGCCGTAGCGCTGGAGTCTATGAGAAGGCGATGGCCGCGATGGTCCGGTTACGACGACAAGGGCTGATCTTCGGGATCAGCGTGACCTACACGCGCGACAATGTCGAGCTGGTGAGCGACGAGCGGTTTCTCAGATTCTACATAGAGAAAGGAGCGGCTTTCGCCTGGTACTTCATGTTCATGCCGGTCGGCAAGGAACCGAGGCCCGAGTTGGTTCCGACTCCGGAACAGAGGCTGGCGTGCGGCCGCAGGCTCGCCGAATTGAGGAAGCGGCTGCCGATCTTCATCGCCGATTTCTGGAACGACGGCCGGGCGGCCGGCGGCTGCCTCGCCGGCGGACGTCGCTACCTTCACATCCTCAACTCCGGCCGGGTGGAACCGTGCGTATTCGCTCACTTCGGCACTGACAACATCCGCGAAAAATCGCTGCTCGACGCCGCTAATTCACCGTTCTTTCAGGCTATCCGCCGGGAGTTCCCCTACAACGAGAGCGGAAACCTTCACCGGCCCTGCATGATCGTCGACAACCCCCAGGTCCTCCGCAGGCTGGTCAACGATTACCTGGTGCCGCAGGGACATGCTCATTCAGAAGACATTGTCCGCGATCCGGAGGTCGTGAAGTGGGTCGACACGTATTCCGAGCGAATGAAGGAATTGACCGAAACCGAATGGCTCCTGACCATCAACGACCCGGCGAGCCGGTGGTACAAGGAGAAGCCGGAGTATCGGAATTTGTTCAGGTTTAAGAAGGGGGCTACGTGATGGCCGGAGGATGGGACCTCAAAGACCGCTGAACGCTGAACGCTGACCGCTGACCGGAGCAGTGGCGCCACTTCGCCGCTGAAACTCCACTCCTCCGGGCAGCGGCCAGCGGTCTTTGAGGTCCTTTCCTCCGGCCGTCATGCTCTTTGCACTAGTTGTGCGCTATGATTGTTCTCCCATGAAGAAGCAACTTCTGGCGGCATTCATTCTGCTCGCTATTGTGCCCGTCGTCGCGAGCAACGGAGAGGAATGCACCACCGCGATCATCGCGGGTAATGCAACGGTTGATGGTGCGCCGATCCTGTGGAAGAACAGAGACACCGACGTCCTCTCGAATAAGGTGGTCTTTGTGAGCGAGAAGCCCTACAGCTACCTGGGTGTCGTCAACGCCAAAGCGCCCGCGGGCCGGATCGTGTGGGGAGGGCTGAATGAGGCCGGGTTCGGCATCATCAACTCGGTCGCCTACAACCTTCCGCAGAAGACCGGAGAGGGGGAAGATCTCGAAGGGCTGCTCATGGCGGACGCCCTGCGCACCTGTGCCACCGTCACTGATTTCGAAAACTACCTGAAGCGGAACTTAGGCCCGGACCTCGGAGCAAGGACCAACTTCGGGGTGATGGATGCAGAGGGCGAGTCGGCCATCTTCGAGGTCCACAACCACGGTTACACCCGGCTGAATGCCCGCGATTCAGGCCGGAACTTGCTGCTCAACACGAACTTCTCACGCAGCGGAACGCCTGATCAGGGAGCCGGATATCTCCGTTTTGACCGCGAGGAACAGCTGTTCGCCGCTTCGCCGCAGGGTGGAGTGTCCGTCGAATTCATCCTGCAGACCGCGGCGCGAGACCTGGGCCATCCGCTGGTGCAGCATCTTCCCGCAGCCGCGTGGAAGGAACTCCCGGAGGACAGGCCTTATTGGGTGCACGCCAACTACACGATTAACCGTGCGAGCACCGCCTCAGTCCTGGTAATCCAGGGGGTACGCAAGGGTGACGACCCGAGGAAAGCGGTGCTCTGGGTCCTGCTGGGCGAGCCGGTCTGTTCGATCGCGGTGCCGCTCTGGGTGGCAGCCGGCGAAACCCCGGCGGAGATGCGCGAGGGCGATGAAGCTCCGATCAGCCGGGAAGCGGCCAGGCTGAAGGATTTGCTACGCCCTCTGAAAGGGCGTGATCGGAAGGAGTACGTGAACGTCGTTCGGCTCGATAACCGCGCCGGTACCGGCTGGCTGCCCGCCAACCTTCAGCTCGAACGCGATATCCTGCGCGAAACCGAGCTTCTTCTTCGTGGGAATCCCACCCGAGAGCAAATGGCGGAGTTCCAGAAAACCGCCGCCGCGCGAGTGCTGGCCAGGTTGAAGGCCATTGATCAGCCGCCGAGCAGTTCCGAGTAGCGGAAACAGCTGGTCACGTGGTCGTTGACCATTCCGGCCGCTTGCATGAACGCGTAGCAGATAACGGAGCCGACGAAATTAAAGCCGCGAGCCTTGAGATCTTTGCTCATCTGGTCGGACTCCGGGCTGCGCGGCGGGATTTGCCCGAGACTCTCGAAACGGTTGTGGATCGTGCGGCCTTCGACGAAACGCCAGATGTAAGCGTCGAAGCTGCCGAACTCTTCCTGCACTTCCAAAAAGCCCCGGGCGTTTTGCCAGGCTGACGATATCTTCAGACGGTTTCTTACGATACCCGGGTCTTGACGAAGTCGTTCTAGATCTGATTCGCCGTAGAGGGCGACCGTGGCCGGATCGAATTCGGCAAAAGCCTTGCGGTAGTTCTCCCGCTTATGGAGGATCGTCTTCCAGCTCAAGCCCGCCTGGGCGGCGTCCAGCACGAGAAACTCGAAGAGTTTGCGGTCGTCATGCACCGGAACGCCCCATTCGGTGTCGTGGTACTGAAGCATGAGCTGGTCATCCCCCGGCCACGCGCATCGGTCGACATGGGTCATACCGTCATATTACCAACGAACCCCCGCTATCCGTATAATCAGAGGAAACAGCGGAGCGGCCAACACCGCCCTGGAGGTTCCCCATTTCACATGAAACACAGTCTGGCTTTGGTTTTTGTATTTTTGGTATTGAGCAGTATGAGCAATCAACAAGAAGCGTTTGGTGCGACTGAAGAGAAAATCACCCTCGGAGGAGGGTGTTTCTGGTGTGTCGAAGCGATTTTCGATGATCTGAAGGGAGTGAAGCGCGTCGAATCGGGTTATTCGGGTGGCAGCGTCTCGAATCCGAGCTACGAACAAGTCTGTTCGGGGAGAACCGGGCACGCCGAAGTCATCGAGGTGACCTTCGATCCGCAGGCTATCTCCCTGAACGACATCCTTCACATTTTCTTCACGGTCCACGATCCCACGACGCTGAATCGGCAGGGTCCGGATGTCGGCACACAATACCGGTCGGCGGTCTTCTACAGGAACGAGGAGCAGAAGAAGATCACGGAAGAGGTGATGCGCGAGATCGCGGCTTCAAAGATCTGGGATGATCCGTTGGTCACGAAACTCGAGCCTTTCAAGGCTTTCTACAAGGCGGAGAACTATCATCAGGAGTACTTCGCCAACAATCCGAACCAGCCCTATTGCCGAGCGATCATTGCCCCGAAAGTTGCGAAGTTCCGGGAGAAATACCGGGCGCGGCTGAAGTGATGAGCCAGTGAGTTCCCGGCAAACGGGTTATCCACGAATTACACGGCGCGGCGTAGCCGCAACCAAAAGCCTGCCCGATGAAGAAGAAAGACAGAATATCGAATATCGAATATCGAATGTCGAA
>RPQK01000397.1 GCA_003819755.1 Acidobacteriota bacterium
CGAGGAGTACCTGAAAACCAAGCTCGGAGCCGAGGCATACGACAAGTACCAGAAACGTCGCTCGGAGAGGCGGTAAGTTCGGAGCCGGGGGCACGTGATCACTATGGCGTGCGGCGGCAACGAGAGGCCGACGTTTTATCAGGCCCCGAGGCGACGCCGCTTTGGTCTGTAGGATGTCGTGCAGGTTCGATCGTGCACAGGGGAAAGCGGCGTCGCCTCGGGGCCTGACAAAACGTCGGCCTCTCGTTGCCGCCGCACTCCAAAAAAGGCTTGTCAGCGCAAAATGCGGGCTTCTTATTTGAGCGCTTGTGCCCCTTCGGTGTTGGGGTCTTGCCGCGCCTTACTGTTCCACCAATTCGACACGACGGTTTTTGGCCTTGCCTTCATCGTTCGCGTTGGAGGCAACCGGCGCGTAGGGTCCGGCCCCGAAGGCGTTCAATCGATTAGCCGCCACCCCGTGTTTTGCCGTCAAAGCGGCAACGACAGCGGCCGCGCGCGCCTGCGATAGTTTCATATTGGCCGCGAGATCGCCAACATTGTCCGTGTGGCCGACCACGTGGAGCTTTAATGACGGCTTCTGGCCCATCAGCTTGGCGATTTCCTTCAGCGCGGCGTCCGATTCCGGTTTGACGTCGGACTTGCCCGTGTCAAACAAAATGTCATATACGGCGATATGACCAGTCTCGGTCAGTCCCTGTTGCAGCCCTTCGGCATTGACCACAATGTCCTGTTTCATCTTTTCGCGCTCGATGATCTGGAGACCGTAGCCCGTCTCGCCTATCACCTGCATGTAGGCCCAAATTTCTTTTTCGGGGGTGACGAATTTCATCGACACACCATAGTTCGTGCAGGTGTTTCCGAGGCGCGGGTCGTATTCCACATAGGCCTTGCACCAATCCGGGTATGTGCCCTGGATCGTGCCGCCGGCGCGCCTGGTCGCGTTTTCGAAGTTCCGCATGATCTGAAGTCCGCTGGCCGGATTGGCACCCTCATTCAACTGATACTGGATGTAGATCAGCTTGCCTTCGACTTCGACCACTTTGGGTTTCTGTTCTTCCAGCGGAGGGCCGACCGGGAATTTCCGGGCGTCAAATTCAACGGTCTGGCATTCGATAATGTGGAAATTCGGCATCCGGTTGAACAGGGGATAGTCCTTGCAGCCCTCCATGTCCTCGTTGGCCGATTGGGCCAAGGCAAGGGGAAATATCAGGCTCGCGGACATCAACGAAATCAGCAAACAGAGCTTTTTCACAGGAACACCTCCAGAACTGGGAACCGGTCCTCGGGAAGCGCCGAGAGGCGCTCACACTCTCCCGGGGAATCCCGAAAACTGAGTGCATGAATATAACCCTGATCCGCGGAAGTCGCTAGTGAAACCGCAGGCTGGCTCTGAGACCTGGTGTGCCGAGTCGGAAAACTGGCTGCCCAAGGAAGCAGCACCACGTCGACCGGCCCCGCTCTACTCGGGCACCAAACGGGCGGCGTTTTGCCATAGAAGCTTGTCTGCTACCAGCGGTTCGAGGGCAAGCCCGAGAATCGAATAACCCTGGAGGGATCGCTTGAACGGCGGGTTTTCCTGGACCTCGTCCGTCAGCATGAACCGGTAGTGCGATTCGATGAAACGGACCGTCGAATCAACGTAAGCCCGGCGGAAATCTTCGTCCAGCGGGATCTCGCCCGGTTGGTAGAGGCACTGGGCCTGCACTCCGGTCGGTACGTTCGTGTCGTCATAGATCACGTCCGTCCCAAATAGCACGCGATCCTGATACCGGTTCAGGAAGTCCCTGGAGTTTCGCGCGTGGTGAGGGAGGCCGAGCACCGGAATGCGCGCCGAGATGTCGTAGTAAAGATTCGGAAGGGCGTCCAGGTCTTCCGCCGCGAGCTGAAGGCATTCCGAGCGGCTGCCGACATGGGGGCAGATGAAAGTCGTGTTGGGATGTCGCACGATCACCTGGTTACGCTCGCCAATCAGCTCGTCCAGACTTGGAAAGCCCTTCCGATAGTAGCTCCACCAGGCATACTCGCCGTACAGCACGCCGTTCCAGAAGTTTCGCTCATCTACCGGCTGCCAGAAGGCGGGGGGATCACCGGTGTGCAGCAGTATCGGGATCCCGAGCTCCCCCGCCTTCGCCCATATTGCGTCCAGCCGCGGGTCGTTGATCCGCCAGAGCTTGCCATTCGGCTGCCGGTATTCAAGACCCAGGGCCTTGTAGATTTTCAGGCCTTTCATACCGGACGCCACGTCCTGCTCCATCTGCTCGGCCGCTCTCGGCCCGAAATCGGGTTCGTTAATCCGCCTGAAATCGATGTTGCCGAACACGGTGAAACGCCCCGGATACCGGTTGAAGATCGCGAGGTGCTCCTGGAGCGCGCGACCAAAGCCATCGTGCCATTCGAGGGTCACCGAGCGTTGGATGCCGCAGCGGTCCATGACTTCAACCGCGAGGTCGACGTAATGAGGAAAGACGTGGGTGTGGGAGTCAATGACTCGCCGGGGCTTCGTTCTCAAATCGTTTGCTCCTGTAGCATTTCGCTGACCTCAGGACTCAGCGCCGCGCGGTGCCCGCAGGCGAACTCTCGCAGTGTTGACCGGCTCACATCGGGGTGAATCGTGTGCGGCGATGTGACGGTAAACGAGGCAAGAAGACTGGCCAATTCATGGGCCTGATCAGGCGTCATTCCGGCCGAGAGGCCGGCGATGAGACCGGCCAGGTGAGCGTCGCCGGCGCCGGCAGCGCTACGAACCGCAACTCGCAGCGCCGGCCGGTGCGTCGCGCGGCGGCCGTTCCAAACCCAACTGCCCTGGGCCCCGGCGGTCACCGACACCAGCATGCCCGGTTGATGCCTGTCCAAGACGGCGATGGCCGCTTCAAAGATCCTCTCCGGGTCATATTCCTCGGCTGGGAGATTGGTGAGCGTCGCCGCTTCATGCCGGTTCATTCCGAGGAGATCGACGTTATTCAGGAGGCCGTTCTCCAGGGCAGGGAGAATCTCCTCAGAGCTGAAGGCGGCCACGTTGAAGAAGGTCCGGCTCCTTCCGAGATCCAGGAGCGCGGCGCGAGCCGACAGCGGGACTTCGGGCGCCGCCAAGGCGATCCCCTCCCCCAGGAACCTGTCGAATTCCGGCGCGGCTTCCTCCAGCGCCCGCGCGTCGATTCGGCTGCATGCCGAATCTTCGGTGGTCAGATTTCCGCCGGCGCCGTCCGGGTAGAGAAAGCAGAACGAGTGAAGCGTCGGATAACCCCGCGCGACCTTCACGAACCGGGTTTCAATGCCGGCCTCAACCATCTCCCTCAGAAGACGTTGCCCGGTGGGATCATCTCCCACACGGCCGACTGGCATGGTGACGAAGTCAGGTCCCAAGAGCGTCGCCACATAATGCGCGATGATGTGCAGTTTGCAGTAGTCGCGCCGGTCAAGGAACCGGCCAAGCCGGCTCTCCTCCCGTCCGACGGTTTCGTTTCCCCGAATTGCGAAGAAAACGCCTGAGCCGATGCCGCCGACGCCAATCAGGGCGCGATAGCGAAGATCGCGAGGATCAAACCGCAAAGCTTTCACGATTGCCATTGCCCCACCCCCAAATTCCAATCCGGGTGCTCGGCAATCGGGTGGCGGGCAGTCTCGACAGTCGCAGTCAGCAGCGCATCCGGGTGTTCCTGGAGCAGCGTGATCGGGTATTCCGCCGTGACCGGGCCGAACAGGGCCACTCGCAGCGCCGTCTGTTTCCACGCGCCCGTGTCACTGAACAGGCGCACCTTCCGCGCCGACAAGCACTCGCTCATCCCCAGGGTCAACGACATCGGCGGGACGAACTGATAAGCCCCCCCGAAGGTCCTCTGGGCAAGGGCGATAATCGTGTCGATGTTGTTCTCCTGGACCCGAATCTTAGACTTGCGCAGCTCCTCGACCGATATTTGGCTGAATGGGTGCCGTCTGGTTTGGTTGTAGGCCACATGCCCGTCCTGCCCCCAGCCGCCGAACGTGATGTCGATCGGAGCAGACATGATCGCCTCGTGGATCTCGTCCAGTTTCCCGACCGCCGGCCAGTGCCGCCGCTCCTCGGGTACGGCAAGCGTCGGATCAACCGGTGCGTAGAATAGCTTCTCCATAGTACCCCGGAAGCTGTACGGGTGCTCGCGGGGCAGCTCGCGCCCCTGCCAGTCCAGACACTCGTCCATGTGGAAGACCTCAAACTGCCTGAGGCTGACCCTTTCGGTATTGACAAGCGCCGTGAAGGGCCGATACCAGCACATCGGACCGCACGGGATGATGGCTCGCGTTGTCTCCCCCCTGGCGTTATGCTGCCGAATTTCGTAAACCAGCTCGCGGGCCCTGATTTCTCACATCTCGGCTGAGTCGCGGCACAGACGAAAGGCGATTTTGCGGGCCGGATGGCCTTCAAGCTTCTCGTACGGAATCCGGCACCATTCGTATAGCTCACCTGATGACAGACCGCTCATTCTTCGTTTCCTCTCCAAAAGGATGGCCGCCCACTGCCTACTGGCCCCAACGCCACTGGTCGGGGACATTCTTCAGCTCCCCGGCGTTTGCCGGAGTTCCCTGTGTCGGGCCGTGGTATAGGCCGCCTCCGAAGGTCGTTAAATAGAGCATTCCCGGATGGCGAATGTCGAGGACCGGGCGATGGCCCCACTTGAAGTTGTACCCCTTGAGTTTGGTCCAAGTCTTGCCGGCATCGTCGCTGCGAAAAGCTGCGCTGTCGAAAGTGTTGATGAAGAGTCTTGACGGATTTGCCGGATCGACGGCAAGCGCGTAGACGTGCGCATCCTCGCGAAACAGCCGGCTCCACGTCTCGCCGCCGTCTTCGGTTACGAGCAAGCCTCCCGACACCTCGCGACCGCTCTCGGTCCTCGGCCACAGGCAAAGGTACATGCGGGCTGGGTTCGCGGGGTCAATGATGAGGTCATTCGGGAAGTTCACCCCGGCTGGCAGGGCCACCCTGACCCAACTGGCCCCGCCGTCAGTGGTTTTGAACAGCGCCCCGTCAACCGGGCTGCCGTTCAGGATGCCGTGGGCGAGGAGCACGAACAAAGTCCCTCCCGGTGTCAGCGCCAGGCGCCACGCGTACTTGCTTTGCCATGGGATTTCAGCGGTCTTCAACCATTTCTTCCCGCCGTCGGTCGATTTCCACACCCCGGTGCCGAAACCACAGGCGTAAACCGTGCGCGCTTCTTTCGGGCTACGCGGATCGAGCACGACGTGCGTGCAGCTGGTGGGGGCCATCCCCGTGCCCGACTGGGACCAGCTTCGCCCACCGTCCATGCTGACCGCCACCCCGCCGGGGCTCTTGTCCAGGTTGGAGCGGCGCATCATCTTCTGGCGTGGCAGGTCATGCGAGCTTCCCCAGGCGCTCCAGATGCGGCCGGGCACGTCGGGATCGAAAACGGCCCAATAGCAGGTGTTGATCCAGGAACCGGGGATACCGCTCGTTGCGTGAACCCACGTTTCGCCGCCGTCGAAGGAATTGAAGGCGCCGATGTCGGTGTACGGAATGAAGACGTGCTTCGGGTCGAAGGGATCGAACATCACGCCGTAACAATTCGTCACGTCCAAACCGCGGCTTCGCCAGACGCGCTCGCCTGCTTTCTCGGCGTAAACCTGCCGCCAGCTCCGCCCTCCGTCCGTGGTCCGGTACGTGCAGCCGAAGTCCGAAGCATAGCAGACGTCCGGATTCGAAGGGCTGACACCGATCGAAAGCGCATATTCGCCCCATCCCGGACCGTACTCGTCCATGAGCCATCCTCCGTCATAGTCGGTCTCGATCATCTTTCCGTCGCTGCCCCGGAACACCCAACGCCAGCTCGCGCCGGCGTCGTCCGTTCGAAATGTTCCGAACTGGCGCTGGCCCTGCCCATTGACCAGGCCGAAGTAGCTGGAACAGGACAGGTAAGCCGAATCCCCGTGATTTTCGCTCACTCCCAGGGAGGAGAAGACGGAAGTCTTGCCCGACCCGGGCTCCGAGGCGATGCCGTTCATGATGGGATTCCAGGTGATGCCGCGATCGAAAGAACGGAGGACCGTATCTCCCGACGGTAGACTCCCTGAGTCCGAAGTGGCGCTGCCGATAGCATAGATGACGCTCCCGGATGCGCCCTTCCCTGCCTCGGCCTGGACCAGGCGACCCGCAGCCACGGCTTTGAATTCCAGGGCGCCGGATGCGATGTCGACAATTGATACCCCGGACTCGGTTACGGCGGCAATTTCCCCCGGCTGGTTGTCCCAACTCCCCGGCAGCAGGGCGAAAACCGAGCGTCCGGTTATTTCGGCCAGGATGCGCCAGGTTCCGCCGCTGTTGTCCGAAACAAGCAACCGGCTGTTTTCTCCGGCCGGACGGGGGCCGGTGACGGGATCGTATGCGTACGCCGGGCCGAGTGCGATGAAGATCCTCCCGGGAACGGCCGGATCAACCCGGATCTTCCTCATTTCGCCGTCCGGCATCCCGTCTTTGGTGAGATAGGAATGTTCCGCGTGATCGCCCACCATGCGCTCGGCCGTGACGTTTTGGGGAGCAGGGTAGATGAGACTCCAGGTGCGCCCCGCGTCAGTTGTCCGGTAGAGCCCCGTCGACGCCGCGTACACCGTGTTCGGGGTCGCCGGGTCGAATTCGAAATCCTGGATGACCGACCGCAGTTGGTATCCCGACCAGCTCTGCCCACCGTTCCTGGTCACGAACCCACCGGTCATGTCGCAACGAAGGTAGACGTTTTCGGGATCGAGGGGGTTGATGGTCGGGAGGAACATCGCCCCGCCGCCACCCGGACCCAGGATCCGCCAGGTGGCCCGCGGGTCTCGCGGCCGGAGCTTTCGGTCCACGGCGCCACCGTCCCGCACTTGGGCGGCGAGTCCAATGAGAGCTACCAAAGCCAGGATCGCCAGCCCGCTCCTCCGGATTACAGCTCGCATAGTCTTGGTTCCTCTTCTCCCCAGTTCTTCCCCCCGAAAGTACGTGCAAAACCCAGAACCCTAAAAGGACCTCAACGACCTCAAGGATCTCAAGGACCTCAAGGACCTCAAGGACGGTAACGGCGATCATCGTCCTTGAGGTCCC
>RPQK01000398.1 GCA_003819755.1 Acidobacteriota bacterium
AGAAGCGAGAGTGGGGGCGTCCCCTGGGAGCGCAGGCGTCCCGCCTGCACTGGGGCAAGGGGCGTCCCGCCCCGTCCGTGCAGTCGGCACCATTGGCCTTGCGAGAGGCGCGGACGGGGCGGGACGCCCCTTGCCCCAGTGCAGGCGGGACGCCTGCGCTCCCAGGGGACACCCCCACTCTCGCTTCTTATTTGAGCGCTTATGCTCCCCCTACCCTACCCGCGAGTCAAGGTCGTTCCACAGCGCGTAGGCCTCCATCAACTCCTTCTGCACTTCCTCAAAGCGGGAGAGCTTGGATTGGATCGCTTCGGTTTCCGACCTATAGAACTGAGGATCAGAAAAGCACTGGTTTAGCGACCGTTGCTCCTCCTCCAGCTGCTCTATGAGTGAGGGAAGCTGTTCGAGTTGGCGCTGCTCTTTGTAGGTTAACTTCTTTTTGGTGCTTTCGAGCCGGGGGCGGCGCGGCTCTTCTCGAACACTCGCCGGGGTTTCCACACTCGCTTCAGGCGGTCTCTGGCGTAGCCAGTCCTCGTACCCGCCCACGTACTCCTGAACCCGGCCGGCGCCTTCAAAAACCAGAGTGCTGGTCACGGCATTGTCGAGGAATACGCGGTCGTGGGTAACGAGCAGTAAGGTGCCGGGAAACTCGGCGAGTTGAGCCTCGAGCAGCTCCAGGGTTTCGATGTCGAGGTCGTTGGTCGGTTCATCGAGGATCAGGACGTTAGCCGGGCGCGTGAAAAGCCGCGCGAGCAGCAGGCGGTTGCGTTCTCCGCCCGACAGCGACTTCACCGGCGCGCGCGAGCGCTCCGGCGGAAAAAGAAACTCGCGCAGATAACCGTTGACGTGACGCGTGCGGCCGTTCACTGTTACGGTATCGTTTCCCTGGCCAATCGTGTCGAAGAGGCTTCGCTCCGGATCCAACTGCTCTCGCTGCTGATCATAGTAGGCCACTTGGACGTTGGTTCCGATCCGAATAGTGCCGGCCTCTGGTTCTATCTCACCCATCAGCAGGCGGATGAGGGTGGTCTTCCCGGAACCGTTCGGCCCGATCAGACCGATCCTGTCGCCCCGGATGACACGCACCGAGAAATCCCGGATGACGGGGGTCGGACCGAATGACCTGGTGACATTCTCGGCCTCGAAAACGAGCTTCCCGGATGGGTCGGCGATTCCCACCTGGAGACGCGAGGTGCCAAGAAGGGTGCGCCGTCGAGCACGCTCGGCCCGCATCTCCTCCAGAGCACGCACCCGGCCCTCGTTGCGGGTCCGCCTGGCCTTGACACCCTGTCTGAGCCAGGCTTCCTCCTCGGCCAGGCGTTTGTCGAACTTCTCGTGTTCGATCGCCTCGTTGACGAGCCACTCCTCTTTCTTTTGAAGAAACGTCCGGTAGTCGCCCGGCCATGACGTCAGGCGGCCGCGGTCCAGCTCGACGATCCGGGTGGCCAATCTCTGGAGGAAAGCGCGATCATGAGTAACGAAGACCACGGCCCCCGCGTACTCAGCCAGAAACTCCTCGAGCCACGTAATAGCATCGATATCCAGGTGATTGGTCGGCTCGTCCAGCAGGAGCAGGTCCGGTTCGGCTACCAAGGCGCGTGCGAGCAACGTCCGACGGCGCCAGCCCCCGGAGAGGG
Source organism: Acidobacteriota bacterium (assembly GCA_003819755.1). Lineage (GTDB taxonomy): Bacteria > Acidobacteriota > UBA6911 > RPQK01 > RPQK01 > RPQK01. The sequence goes on from RPQK01000398.1 coordinate 1,635, forward strand.
TATCGACGATCGCTTCCGACGGCAGCCTCAGCCGTTGCACCATCATCTCGACGCGTTGCTCGAGCCGCCAACCGTCCCTTTCCTCCAGTTCGTGCTGGAGTCGGCCGAGCCTTTGAAGCAGAGCCGGTGAGGCCCCCGCGGCGACCTGGACAGCGGCGTGATGATAGGCGGAAACCATGGCGCTCACGTCGCCCAGCCCTTCCGCGACTACGTCGAAGACCGGACGGTCTGCTGAGAGCGGAACATCCTGGACCAGCCGGGAGATTCGCAGACCCGGCTGCTTCCAGATGGAGCCTGCGTCTACCGCCTGTTCCCCGGTTATGAGCTGCAGCAGCATTGATTTGCCCGCCCCGTTGCGCCCGATCAGGCACACCCGCTCGCCTGCGTCAACCTGCATTGACACTTCATCAAAAAGGGGCAGGTGCCCGAATGCGAGCGAAACTCTATCGAGGACCACGAGGGACATCCGTATCACTCTACCACGGGGCAAAAGGCAGGATCGGTCCGCGGTTTCACGAAGTAGAATCCGCCGTGTGGAATGAACCGCTCTGGCAAACTCCCGCTCCTCTTTGCTCTCGCCGTCACACGGAGCTTTCACCAGTAGTAGCCAAACCCAACGGAAAGTCTGACCGAACTGAAATTGTAGCCGGAGCCCATCGTGGTGTCATAGACCCGGAATTCGGGGCGAACGGCAAAACCGCGGAAGACCCGCGCCTTCACGCCTGCGCAGATACTGAGGAGCATCTTATCGGCGTTCACCGATTCGACGTAGTCCTCGTTCGAGCCGAAAACCGCGCCCCCCTTGATAATGTGCGTGTATTTCGCCCGGAGAGCTCCGAGCCCTCCCCCGACATAAGGCTGCACCGGCGAATCGCTGAAGTGATACAGAACATTCCCCACGGCCGCTGTGACAGCGCCATCCTGGCTCACTACGTTATTGAGGTACGAGACACCGAGCCTATTCGCCTGGAATTCAAACCCCAGCCGGCGCAGCCTGCCCGAAAATGGCTTGACCCCAACGCCCGCGCCCCACTCCGCCCCGCTGCCGACCAAACCGTCGCCGTGATAAAAACGGCCCCAGCCGGTCTGGACCTGAACTTCTCCTTTGTAGTTCCACTTCTTGGCCTCCTGAGCGTACGCCGCAACAGCGACAGCCGCGAGCAGTACGACGCTGACCACCAAAAACCGAAAGGCTCGATAAGTTTGACGATTCATGTGCGTCCTCCTGACCGACGCATGGCAACCTGTGTGCCAACAGGAAAACCCCATGTCCCATCAATCCCATTTCTACATTTGTGCGTGTCCGCCAGATGGAACAGAGGCGCAAGCGCAGCGTTTTTCGCGGAGCGCGTCGGGTGGGTGGCTCAAGGGGCTTAAGTCGTTGTCGGGCCGCTTGATGCAAGGATCGAGTGCAGACGGTGCAACATTGGCCTTCGTCGTCGGACGATCGAGTCTCAACAGAGTGTAACAGTGGGCTTACAGCTACCTGACCCACCATCGTTCCGCCCGCCTCATCACGAATGTCGACTCCGGCCGAGACCCCGCCTGGTTGCCAGTTGAGCAGACTGCCACCCGGGTGACACGGACGAACCTGGCCTGACAGGGACAGACACCGCGAGAGTTAGCAGCCGTGGCAGCCCGTGTTCGTCCGTGTCAGTCCGCCGCAGCTCGCGGCAACCAGACACGCCTCAACGATACATAACTATGTTTCTTCCCGTTGAGTGTCCCTCCTATAAAGGTCGATCGGACCACGTAGTGGTAGGAAACCAGGAGGATCGGAAACGTCACCAGGTTGATCACGACGAGCTTCACAATCCACGGCAGAGCCACTTGAGCCATGACGACCTGTAGAAAGGCCACCAAGGGGAGGTGCGTGATATAGAGCCAGTATGACGAGTCGGCCAGATATCGCCACTTGGTGCTCGGCCTGCTGAAAAAGCGCAGGAAAAACCCCATGACGCCGAACACCAATAACCACATCATGACCGCGTAGAGCGGGACGAAGAGGGCTTTTAGATCGGAGCGCCCGTCGGCGATCGCCTTCGCGAGCACTCCGGCGGTTGGGAGGCTCACGAGCATACCCAAGGCCAAATGAGCCCACCATCGGGGAGTGATGGCGCCCAGCAGATCCGGCTGACGGTGCATCATCCAACCAAGGCAGAAGATGAAACCGTAGAGAAGGGCGGTGGGGACGTGCGGGACCAGCGACCGATCGGGCGTATCAACGCCCCAACCCCTCATTCCCCAGAGAAAAACTGAGGAAATGGCCGCCAGAACGAGGACCGCCAGGCGGCTGTGGACAAGCTGTTTGATCCTACGGTCAAGCCATTCTCGTTTCCTCCCTGTTGAGTCGACGAACCGGACAAAGATGGCCCTGAGGCCGAATGTCCCGACATACAGGAGCATCAGATAATACAGGAACCAGAGGTGGCTCTTGCCCAGAAGACCGGGCCTGAGACCAGCGAGGCGGCCCAGCAGATCGAGAATCGCAATCAGCGCGGCCGGGCCGGGCTGCCACCCGTCTCCGAGGACCCAGACAAACGTCAACATCGGAGCGACGAGGAGCCATCCCACCACGAACGGCAGAAGGATGCGCTTCGCCCTGTCCCGTGCAAAAGCTCTAAATCCGCGGGCGTGGAAGACGAGGTGAGCGAAAAAGCCGGCTATCAGGAAAAAGATCTCCAGTCGGAACGAGTGGCAGACGATCACGAAATAGCCGGCCCAATGACTCGTGTCACGGTCCTGGACGGCCCACTGCGTGAATCCGGGCACGAACGACAGGATCGAGTGAAAAACGATCCCGAGGAGGAGTGCGAAGGCGCGCAAAGCATCAAGAGCGTGATAGCGGACGGGGGTAGAGTCCGACGAGGCGGCCTGCTGACACGACGACGTGAGCGTTTCCTGCACAGCCCATCCGAATAACCGATCACACGTGCGCTGTCAATTGCCGTCACCAGATAGCAGCCATTGGCCGACTCATCGAATATGCGATCTTTTTCACACAAAACGCGGGATTTCCTGTGATACAGTCCCGGCCGATCGTTCTCAAAACCAAGGCCAAGGGGGAGGGCTGTCAATGAGAAAGCGATTTCTGCCAACGGCTTTTCTTGTCGTTTGGGCTGCTATGACTCCCGTTGTTCCTCAGGCTGAACCGGCCGCGGTTGACGTTCCTCTGCTGTTTCAGCCGGCGGAACTCCCGGCCCCCGATACGGTCGGGGTCAGGCCGCTTCTTGCCCGTCAGAGACAGCTGATCAACATCGACCTCGGGTTAATGCAAGCCTCGGTCGAGCGGCCGTCCCGGCTCCGGGCCTCTCTTGGTGACCTGGACGTGGTCCTGGTGCCGGAAAACGTCTTCGTCCGCAGTAACGGCCAAAGCTGGACCGGCACGGTCGAAGGGTATCCGCTCAGTTCTTCCGTTTTTACGATGGTGGACGGAGTTCTGCAGGGCAGCCTGGCTTTTGAGGGGCGTCGATTTTCCATTGGCCCGACTGACGGCGGCTATCGACTGGTTGAGCACGATCCGAACGGCGCAGTCCCTTTTCTCGACGACGGCATCCCGGCGCCTTTGGCACGGCTACCGGCCTCCGGCCAGGCAATAGCTCAGGCGGGCGAGGACGGTTCACGTATCGATGTCCTCGTCTTATACACTCAAGAATTATCAGATAAATACGGCTCCGCTCTCGGGTCGATGATCCAGCACTTTGTGGATCTCGCGAATACGGCTTACAGCAACAGCGGTGTGAACACGCAACTGAACCTTGTCAATGCCAGTCTTTTCGCGGACAGCAGCGTAGCTGAGGCCGTCGACATGTCGGTCGTACTACCTCGTCTGACCGAAGACACCGTGATCGCCGGTCTGCGAGACACCTACCAGGCCGACCTGGTCTCGCTCCTTCGCGTTTACCATGGCCTAGGCGGGTGCGGTCTCGGCTATGTCATGAATAACGTGTCGTCCGGGTTCGGCCCTTACAGCTACTCAGTGGTCGAAGTCCGCACGGTTGCGGAGGCCAACCCCTATTACTGCCATGAGACAACTCTTGCGCACGAGTTGGGGCACAACATGGGCTGCGCCCATGATCGCGACCATGCCAACGTCCGGGGCGCCTACGCTTACTCCTATGGGTACGACATATCGGGTATCTTCGCAACGATCATGAGTTACGACCGGCCCACCATCCTCTACTTCTCGACTCCGCTGGTGAACTACCAGGGATATCCGATCGGCAAGCCAGAGGGAGACCCGGAATCCGCCGACAATACCCGGACCATCAACCAGAGCAGAACGACAGTTGCCAACTTTCGCACTGGAGCGGCAACCGCCGTGAACCTGGTTCCGTATGAACCTCCGAGCTGGTTCAATAACGTGGTCCTCTGCGCGTCGGCCGGGACCTCTCAGGACAGTGTCCTTCTGACTACAAGCAATATCCTCATCGACTGGGCCGTCCTGAACGAAGGGGCGGGGACGGTCCCGGGTGGGTTCTGGGTGAGGCTTCTCATTGACGATGTGACAGTGGCGGAATGGCAAGTAACGCAAAGCGTGGCGCCCGGCTCCTGGGTCTCGATGGTTGACTACCCGATCGGCAGCCTGTCGGCCGGCCACCACCGACTCAAGCTCCAGGTCGACTCCCGAGCGAATGTCGGAGAAACGAACGAGAATGATAACGAATTCGCGAGGGGGTTATTCGTGCTCGTCCCCGGCTGCCAGACGCTCTACAACGACGTGCCTCCCGGCTACTGGGCCTTTGATCACATCTCGGCGCTGGCCTGTTCTCAGCTGACGCTCGCCACCGGAGACTACAAGCCCTCCGGGGAGGTCACGCGGGGCATGATGGCCGCCTTTCTGACGCGGGCGCTGTACGGTGAGTCGTTCACTTATCCCACTGCGCCTTACTACTCAGACGTCCCTCCGACTCATGGTTTTTTCAAGTACGTGCAGAAACTCAAGGCGGAAGGGCTGACGACCACAACCGGAGTCTACCGGGTTGATGAGGTGGTAAACCGGGCCATATTGGCGATCTTTCTGGTCCGAGCGCTGTACGGAGACGATTTTGCCTACAGCGCAACGCCTTATTTTTCGGATGTCCCTCCGAGCCATGGCGCGTTCAAATACATACAGAAGCTGAAGGCCGAGAACCTGACGCGCACGGAGGGTGTGTACAACGACGTAAACCCCCTGCCCCGCGACCAGATGGCCGTTTTCCTCGCCCGGGCGTTTCTGGGGATGAATTATTAGCGAGACGGAGGCGAGGCGAGCACGTTTCTCCTATCCACGAAACTACACGAGTTTCACGAATTAAGGCGAAATAATTTGTCCACGAACCATCACGAACAAACACGAACCCAGGCTTTTGTTCGTGTTCGTTCGTGATGGTTCGTGGACAAATTATTTCGCGTTAATTCGTGAAATTCGTGTAAATTCGC
>RPQK01000399.1 GCA_003819755.1 Acidobacteriota bacterium
CCCGGCACGCTGGAGATGCTGATCCTCAAGAGCCTCACCCGCGGGCCGATGCATGGCTATGGGATTGCCCAGTACCTTAAGCAGATTTCGGACGACGTTCTGTATGTCGGGGAGAGCTCACTCTACCCGGCCCTGCAGCGGCTCCTCAAAAAGGGTCACGTGCGGGCGGAATGGGCGGCATCCGACAACAACCGCCGCGCACGTTATTACTCCCTCACCCGTGCAGGCCAGAAGCAGCTGGCAGGCGAGCAGGAGGAGTTCGATCGTCTGATCCTGGCGATTCACAAAGTAATGCACGCGAGTTAGGAGGACCGATGCTTGGCCTGTTTCGGCAACTGAAATACTGGTTCCGGCGAAGTCAACATGAGGCTGAGCTGGCGGAAGAAATGAAGTTCCATCGAGACATGAAGGTCCAGGAACTCCGGGCAAAGGGCCTCACCAGCGATGAGGCGGCTCGTGCAGCGGCTCGGGAAGTAGGAAATACCTCCCTGATGCGGGAGGAGTCACGCGCTGTCTGGCTCCCGGTCTGGTTGGAATCCGTCTGGCAGGATCTGGTCTACGCGGCACGGATGCTTGGCAGACAACCTGTCTTCACGGCGGCCGCTCTCGGGGCCCTGACTCTTTCCATCGGCCTGAACACCAGCCTGTTTACCCTCTACAACGTCGTGGCCCTTCGCCCCTGGCCGGTCAAGGAGCCCCGCCAGGTTGTCAATGTTCAGAACGTCATGGCTCGGCCTTTTGGCGATCATTTAACGAGCGGCTTCTCACTGGCCGAATACCGGTTCCTGAAGCAAGAGTCCAAGTCCTTTTCGGGCCTGATTGCAATGCGCGAAGAGACGGTCAGGCTCGGCGACGAAATCGCGGGACGAGCTTCGTTGGCTCAATTTGTGACGGGAAATTTCTTTGAGGTGCTCGGGGTTCCGATGGCCCTCGGCAGGGGCTTCCTGGAGGAGGAAGACCAGTTGAACAACCCGAGGGCAGTTGGAGTCCTGAACTACTCAACCTGGCGTTCCCGGTTCGGCGGGGATCCGGGAATAGTCGGGCGGGTTATCAAGGTGGACACTGCGCCTCTGACGATTGTTGGGGTGGCGAGCGCCGGGTTTACCGGGACCACTCTGGCGACGCACGATCTCTATGTGCCCTTCCCGGCACTCGCTTTGCTGCGACCCGGCGATAAATGGGCGGCGGGCTTCCTGCGCAATCCTGAGGACTGCTGTGCTGGTGTCGCGGGCAGACTGGTCCCTCAACTGTCGCAGGAAGAAGCGAAGGCTGAGTTGGAGGTCCTGCACAGGCAGTTCAGAGCCACGCATGGCGAGGAGACGGCAGGCGTTCTGATATCAGGAACCAGGTTTGTCTCAAAGCCGGAGGCCAGGCGCGAACTGGGGATGATGTTCACGCTGATGTTTCTTGGCGTCGGCATGATTTTGCTGTTGACCTGTGCCAACGTCGGAAACCTCCTTTTGGCGCGAGCAGCTTCGCGGCAGCGAGAACTGGCCATACGACGATCGATAGGCGCAGGCCGTTGGCGTGTCGTCCGCCAACTCGTCACAGAAAGCCTGCTTCTGGCTTTGGCAGCTGCCGGCATGGGGCTTGCCCTCGCGGCCTGGCTCCCGGGGTTCCTTCTCCGCACGGCTTTCGACGAGGTTCCGTCCTTCGCGATTGTTCCGGACCTCACGGTCACTCTGTATGCCTGTGGCCTGTCTCTGATTTCCTGCTTGATTTTCGGCGTCCTTCCGGCGCTGCACGGAACCCGCGCCGCCGAAGCCAGTGTGGTCAGTACCTCTGCCACAGTCTCTCCCCGGTTTCGCTTAAGGAATCTGCTCCTTGGAATTCAGGTTACGCTCAGCGTCGTCTTGCTGGTCGCCGCGGCCCTGCTGTTTCGCGGCGTTCAAGAGGCGGCGACCCTTGACCCAGGCTTCAGGGTTCGTGGAGTCTCGTACCTGTCTCTCGATTTGCCGGCCGACATGTACCAGGAGGATAACCTGCGCCGCTTCTCTCAACAACTGCGCTCGGAAATCGACAGCTCGCCGGTCTTGCGGGAGGCCGGTTTGGCAGCTCTTGTCCCGCTGAGCGATTCGAGGTACTCGACAGGTTTCCGGCTTCCTGGCGAGACCGAGGAGAAGACCCGTCCAGTGGTGTTCCATCGGGTTTCGGCCGGCTACTTCTCTGTCCTGGGTATCCGGTTCCTCGCCGGCAGAAGCTTGCAGCCGAGTGATCGAGAGAGCGGGTCGATTGTTGTCAACGAGACGATGGCCAAACGTTACTGGCCTGGAGAGTCGCCGGTCGGGAAAACAATCATTTCGGGCAAACCCCGCCTCGTTGTCGGCCTGGTCGCCGATGCTCACACGACCAGTCTCGACGAGGTGGACCCTACCTTTTACGAGCCCTTCCCGCCTGATCAATTACCGATGTTCCTCGTCGATGACGCTCGATTGCCGGCCCTGACAGTGGCTCTTAACGAGATTCTGCGACAACTCGAACCTCGTGGTTTTGTCCGGGTGAGATCCCTTTCCCAGAATCTCGAACACTCTCTGACCGGGTCGCGGGTAGGCGCCGGCATTGCCGGCGGGCTTGGAATCCTTGCCCTCGGTCTGGCAGCCATAGGCACTTTCGGCGTCTTTTCCTTTGCCGTGCAGCAACAGACGAGGGAATTAGGACTTCGCATGGCCCTCGGCGCCCGGCCTTTCCAGGTCGCACGATTTGTCTTGCGGGCAAGCGGCTTGCCGCTAATCGTCGGATTCGCGATCGGGCTGCCGGCTGCCTTCGCGGCTGCACAGCTGCTGACCAGCCAGTTGTACGGTTTGAGCCCTGTCGATCCTCTGACCTACGCTGCCGTTCTCATTCTGCTCGCTGTCACAGGGTTGGCAGCCGTAACGGTGCCAGTGAGGAGGGCGCTGAAGATCGATCCGACGGTCGCATTGCGGTACGAATAGGCGCCTGAGTCGGCCAAGGCACGGCCCGAAGGTGCTAGCACTTCGCGCAGTGGTTTTGCCGGCATCGCGGCAAGTATGGGTTGCTTCGGGAGTGCAGCACTGATTTGAATTTGAAGGCCATCCCGCCATACTTACCGCCATGACGGTAAAAAACCTTGATTGCGACAATCTGGCTGAGGTATCCTCATCATGCACCGCGAATTATTGCCGCCATGACGGCAAATTGCGGTGGGAGGGGCAGAAATGGATCTGCGAGAGATCGGAGAGGTGATCAAGTTCCACAGGAAAATGAGCGGATTGTCCCGCGAAGGCCTGGCCGCCTTGGCCGGAGTTGGAAAGACGGTCATTTTCGATGTGGAGAAAGGGAAGCAGACAATCCGACTCACCACCCTTTCCCGGATATTGCAGGCTCTCAACATTGAGATCCGGCTCGAAAGCCCTTTGATGCAACACTACCAGGAGGCAAAGGATGCGGAGGGCGACCGTCCTGGTCAACCGCTCGGTGGCCGGGACACTGACTGAAGTCGAGAAGGGCCGTAAGTATAAGTTCGAGTATCGGGAAGGTTACTCCGGCGAACCGGTTTCCCTTACCATGCCGGTGAGACAGCAAGTGTGGGACTTCGATTGCTTCCCACCTTTTTTCGAAGGTTTGTTGCCGGAGGGTTTTCAACTGGAATCTCTGCTCAGGCAAATGAAGATCGATCGCGATGACTATTTCAGCCAGCTCGTGGCCGTCGGCCGAGACATGGTCGGAGCGGTGACAGTCCAACCCGAAGAGTAGCCGATGCGATGTCCTATCACCTACCAGGAACTGGAACCCGGGCTGCGGTATTCCCTGCAGGGGATCAAGATGCTGTCCCGGAAGCTCGGCGAGTTTCGAGATTTCCCGTACACGATACAGGAACAGCTCGAGCAGGCACGACAGCGGGCCGTTAAGATGTCGATTCAAGGCGTCCAGCCGAAAATCAGCGCTGTTCTCAGCCTGAAGGCCCAGACCTTCCAAATCGTTGACACGGGAGGGCGCTTCATCCTCAAACCCCAAGTGCTCGAGTGGCCGGAAGTCCCTCAGAACGAAGATCTGTCCATGCGCCTGGCCACTCTGGCCGGTGTCGGCGTCCCGGAGCACGGCATGGTCTTCGGCAGCGATGGTTCACTCGTGTACTTCGTGCGACGTTTCGACAGAAGAGGGAACAACAAGATCGCCGTAGAGGACTTCGGTCAATTGGCCGGACTGTCGAGAAATACCAAGTACGACTACTCGATGGAGAAGACCGTAGGTATTGTCGATCGGTTTTGCACCTTCCCGGCCATCGAAAAACTAAGACTCTTAAGACTGACCCTCGTCAACTTCCTGATCGGCAACGAAGACGCCCACGTCAAGAATTTCTCGCTCATCAAACGCGGCGTGATAGTCGAGCTTGCTCCGGCGTACGACCTCGTCAATTCCACGATCGTCCTGAATGGGGCCGCGGAAATCGCCTTGCCGATCTCCGGGAAGCGGAATCGGCTGCAAAGAGCGCACTTCTTCGAATACCTGGCCAAGGAACGAATGAGACTGCCGGTGACCGCCGTCCGGAAGGTGGAGAAGGAAATCGCGGCCGCCCTGCCGGAATGGCCGAAATTGATCAAACGGAGCTTTCTATCCGCCGAAGCCCGGGAAGGCTACGCGAAGATTGTCGCCGAGCGGGCTGAACGACTTGGCTTCGGTCGTTTCCAACCGACGCAGGCCGGCGACGCCAGGCCCGTAGGACCGACACGTAGATAACCAGGGAACGCAGCATTGAGGTCCGTAGGACCGACACGTGACCCGCGGACCGTCCCGCAGTCCAGCCCCTGCCGAAAGGGGGGGCGCCTGCGTGGTCCTGCTCCTGCGCGGTTTATCACTCCTCGCGCAGCGCCGTCATCGGATCGACCCGTGTGGCGCGATGTGCGGGCACGAGGCAGGCGATGATCACTACGAACGTGATCACGGCCGCAACGCTCACCAGCGTGGCCGGATCAGTCGGCCGGACCTCGAAGAGCAGCGTCTCCATCAACCTGGTCAGGGCGAGGGCGCCGGCCAGCCCGGCCGCCAGACCAATACTCGTGAGCTTCAGGCCATACGCCATGACGCTGCGCAGCACTGCCTCACGCTTCGCGCCGAGCGCCATCCGGATGCCGATTTCACGGCGGCGCTCCGTCACCAGATACGAGAGCACGCCGTAGGTCCCGATCGCGGCGAGCAGGAGCGCGAGGGCTGCGAAGCCGCCGAACAGGTGCATCAGCATGCGTGGCCTGCCGAGGGAACCGCTGACCACTTCATCCATGGGCCGTAGCCGGATAATCGGCAGCGAGGGATCGGCCTCCCGTACAGCGGCGGCTATCGATGACTGCAGCGTGGCCATCGGCACCGCACTGCGCAACACGATATTCATGCTTCCGTCATTCCCCCAGTCACCGAGCTTAGAACCGGAAATGGTCGGGAAGATTTGCGGCAGCTGCTCGAGCAGGAAGTACAGCTCCGTGCCGGTTGCCTGGTCGACGCCACCCTGCTTGACATTCTTCGCCACGCCAATGACGGTGACCCAGGGCGTCTGGTCGCCGAAGCGCGGCCTGACCCGACGACTGATCGGGTCGAGATCCTTCCAGAACCTGCGAGCGAACGCCTCGTTCACGACCACTACAGGAGCGCCGATGCGATCCGTCCGGTCGAACGCGCGGCCTGCCACGATCGGTATCCCCATCGCCTCGAAATAGCCGGCAGTGACCGTCTGGTAATAGTCCACCCAGTCGAGTGGCTTCCCAGGTGGCGGTGTGTAGTCTTCGATGTCCGTACCGAATTGGTTGACCTCGCGCTGTGGAGGGAGCCCGGACACCGCCGACGCACGTTGTACGCCGGGCATGGCGCCGAACCGGTCGATCAAGCGTTGATACAGCCGCAGCCTCTCGTCGAAGTTCGGGTAAGTGGAGGCTGGCAGCGCGACTCCGAACGTGACGAGGGGCGATCGGTTGAATCCGGCATCGACGTTCATCAGGTTCACTACCGTCCGGAACATCAGCCCCGCGGCCACCACGAGCACAACCGCAAGCGCCACTTCAGCGGCGACAAGAGCACCGCGCACTTCATGGCGGGCACTGGTCGAGCCGCGCGTCGCACGCTCGTTCAGCAGGCTGGGGGCGTGTTTAAAGGAATGCAGCAGCGGCGCCAGGCCGAACGCGACGCCGGTGACGACTGATACGAGCAGTGTGAAGCCGAGCACCGCCGGATCGATAGCAATATCGGCGATACGCGGAAGGCTATTGGGATACGCAACGATCAACGCGTGCACCCCAACCCAGGCCAGGGCCAGGCCGAGGGCGCCGCCGACGAGCGACAACACGACGCCTTCAGCCGTGAACTGGGCGAGCAGCCGCCGCCGGCCGGCTCCCAGTGCCGCGCGTACGGCGAGCTCGCGGCGGCGGGTCTCGGCGCGGGCCAGCAGGAGGTTGGCCAGGTTGGCGCAGGCGATAAGCAGCACGAATGCTACCGCCGCCTGCAGCATCCAGACGGCATGCCGAGCCGAGCCGACAATCTCGTCCTGCACGGGCTCCATCTGCATGACGTGGTCGCCAGGCGTGAAGACGTGCCCGCTCACGCCGGCGCGCTGACCCCAGGTCGCGACGAGCGACGCAAGCTCCGCCTCCGCCTGCTCCGCGGTCACGTCGTCTTTCAAACGGCCCAATACATTCAGAAAGTGACTCTCGCGGAACTGGCGAAAGGCAGGAGCGAGCTGCAGCGGCAGCCACACCTCAACCCGGTTATTCATAAGGTCGAAGCCGGCCGGCGTAATGCCGATGACTTCGCGCGTGAGCCCGTCGACCTCGATCGTGCGGCCGACGATGTCCTCACGTGCGCCGAAAGCCAAAAGCCACAGCTCGTGCGACAGGATGACGAGCGCAGGCCCGTTCGCGCGCGTCTCCTCACGACTGAACCATCGGCCGCGCTCCGGCTGGACGGCGAGCGCCTCGAGCAACTCTGCATTCACCGTGGCCCTCGTGACGCGGCGCGGCCGATCGAGGGCGGCGAGATTCACCTCGCCGATCGTGAAGGCGCCGACG
>RPQK01000400.1 GCA_003819755.1 Acidobacteriota bacterium
ACCACATCCGGCGATCCGATGGCAACGAGATTGTTCCCGACCACCTCGCTCAGGACCCAGATCCAACTCGCCGGCTTCTGGGATTTCCTCCCCGACCCTCAGGGCCGAGGCGAGGCGAACAAATACTTCGACCGTTTTCCGAAGCCGGAAACCAGGATATGGATCCCCGGAACTTGGAACACCTACGCGCGCTATTGGCACTACGAAGGTCCGGCCTGGTTTAGACGTAGATTTCAGGTGCCGAACGAAGGCCGGCTTCGACTCCGCTTCGCGGGCGTGTTTTACCGAGCCAGGGTCTGGCTAGACGGCAAGTTCCTAGGCGCCCACGAAGGCGGTTACACGCCTTTCTCCTTCACCGAAGCGAATCCCGGGAAGGGTGAGCACGAGCTGGTCGTCATGGCCGACAACAGCCTGGACGACGAGACCGTCCCGAAGGGAGGTGTGGACTGGTTCCCTTATGGGGGTATCTACCGCCCCGTCTATGCGGAGTTGGTCCCCGACGTCTTCATCCACGACTTCCACGTGACGCCATCCGTCGCCTCCGCCCAGACCGCTAACCTGCGGGTAAAAGTGTTCCTGCGGAATGGCTCCGGGACGGACCGCGAGGAACAGGTGACCTTCGAGGTCAACGGTCGGGTTCTTTACTCGCAGAAGCTCAAACTGAATGGGGCCGAGCCGGAAGTCTCGTTCAGCGTACCCCTCGAGAAGCCCAACCTTTGGTCTCCGGCATCGCCTTTTCTGTATACTGCCCGCCTTTACCTTCCGCAGACAGGCGACGACCAGTACACTCGCTTCGGCGTTCGGTCCTTCGTTTCCGACGGGCCGAGAATCCTCCTCAACGGCGAGCCCTTCAAGGTACGAGGCGCGAACCGCCACGACGATCACCCGGACTGGGGCTCGGCCGTTCCTCCTCACATCATCCGGCAGGATGTCGAGATTCTTAAGCGGTTGGGTGCCAACGCCGCTCGCAGTCACTACCCGGTGGACGAGATGTTCATGGACTTCTGCGACGAAAACGGTCTCGTCTTTCTCGATGAAGTTCCCGCCTGGCAGAACCTGCCCGCGCAGCTGGCCAAGGAATCGGTCCAGAACAAGATAAAAGCCCAGTTCCGCGAGATGGTGTATCGGGACATGAATCATCCCTGCGTTCTGTCCTGGAGCCTCGGGAATGAATGGCCCGAGTTCGAGAAATCCCACGACATCATCAAGTCCTTGATCGAGTACGCCAGGAGCATCGACAACAGCCATTTCATCACGTTCGTAACCGGCGGGGCACGAACCGGGCCGATCTCAGCGCTGCTCGATGTCATATGCACCAATTGGGCTCAGTACCAGTGGTACGACCCGTTCACCTGCCCCGCGCCCGAAGAAGCCGAGAAAGCCATGGCGAAGCTGAACCGGATTCACGAAAGTTTCCCCGACAAGCCGGTTCTCATTACCGAACTGGGGGCCGCGGAATCGCAGGCCGGTTGGCACAACTGGGGGAACGTCAAGTGGAGTGAAGAATACCAGGCAAGGAACGTATCCGATTCGGCCCGATACTCGCTGGATCAGGACTGGATAGCCGGCGGCCTGGTCTGGCAGTACGCGGATACCAGGAGCGCGCCTTCGCGCTTCCTGGCCGGCCGGCTCAGGGGATGGAACGCCAAAGGAGTCGTCGATGGTTACCGTTCCCCGAAAATGGCGTTCTACAAGCTGCAGGAGTTGTTCCACGATTTTCAGGCCGTCGGGTCACGCGCGACGAAAACGACCGAACAGATGGCTGACCAGACCGGCCGAACCGGATCACAACGTTGACGATTTGCACTTTTAACCGCTCTCGGATCAGGAGGATCGCTATGAGTCAGAAAGCTATTAAGAACAGACTGTTAACCCGGGCCAGACCGGACATCCGACCCCTGTCTTTAGCCGTTGGCCTGCTGTGTCTAGTCCTGCTTGTCGGGATGTCGACGACCGCGACCGCCCAGTCGACGCACGGGTCGATAGTCGGCACCTTAACGGACGCAACAAACGCGGTGCTGCCAGGGGTTTCAGTCACTGTCACTAACAAGGACACCAACATCAGCCGGACTGTGCTTTCCAATGACACCGGTTACTACGAGGCGACCGCACTGATTGCGGGCACGTACCGGGTCCAGGCGGAGTTGCCCGGCTTCAAGACCATGATGCGGGATGGAATCATCCTGGAAAGCCGGGCAATTGTCCGGATTGACCTGCGAATGGAGGTTGGTGAACAGACCACGTCGATCGAAGTCAGAGCCGTTTCACCCGTTATCCAAAGCGAGACCGCGAGCCTGTCGGATATCAAAACTGCCGACCATCTGGAACAACTGCCGACTTTGTCAACCGTCAACAATTGGAATGTGGTTGTGACAATGCCGGGCGTTCAGACGGTACAAACTCGCACCATCTTTTCGTTCAACGGAGGGCGGGGCGCGCAAAGCGAAATCATGTTTGACGGCATCAATACGCCCCGGCTGGGGACCGCTCTCGCGGGCATTCCCAACAGCACTGAAGCCACCGACGAGATGCAGGTCCACGCGTCAAATAATAGCGCCGAGTTCGGGTCGGCGGGTGTGGTCAACCTGATCAGCAGGTCCGGAGGTAACAAGCTGCACGGCACCCTCTATTACTATCATGCCGATGACAAGCTGAACTCGAAAAACCCCTTCCAGACTACGAAACCGCGGCTCAAGCAGCACGATTACGGCGTGAACGTGGGTGGCCCCCTGGTTCTTCCGAAGCTCTACAACGGAACAGACCGCACCTTCTTCATGGTTAACTACTACGGAAACCAGATACCGGGGGATACCTCCTATACCCTGAACGTTCCTACCTTGGCGATGCGGCAAGGGGACTTCTCCAAGAGCGGCCTGACCGTCAAGGACCCGCTCACCGGTCAACCGTTTGCAGGCAACATCATTCCCGCGGCCCG
Source organism: Acidobacteriota bacterium (assembly GCA_003819755.1). Classification (GTDB taxonomy): domain Bacteria; phylum Acidobacteriota; class UBA6911; order RPQK01; family RPQK01; genus RPQK01. Next base: position 2,936 of record RPQK01000400.1, read on the forward strand.
CTTCAGCCCGGTCGCTGTGAAGATTCAAGAAAGGTTCTTTGACAAGCCGACCGCTGCAAACCCCGACACCTTGGCCGGAAACCTTCGGGGCTCGATCAGTGCGCCTGTTCATGAGAACCGAATCGATGTGCGAATAGACCACAAGATCTACGACAAAAACTTCCTCTACGTGCGATACAACTGGAGAGGGCAGGTTCAAGCAGCGCTTCCCAGCCTTCCCTCGATTGGGCTGACCGACGGTTACCGCGGCGGCCAAGGCCTGGTCGCTTCGGATACTCATCTCTTCACACCGAACCTGATCAACGAATTTCGATTCGGTTTTCAGAAAAGCCCCAACCGCCAGCTCGCGACGCAGTCAGGAAACGAGATCGTCCAAGATGCCGGCATCCAGGGAATCGAAGCCGCGGACTACAATGGCATGCCGACCTTCGACGTCACCGGCTTCACCACCATCCAAGCTCAAAAGCACCTGAACGACATGAATCAGATCCACCAGGCGACGGACACACTGAGCTGGGTGAAAGGAAGTCATTCGTTCAAGACCGGTGTGGATTTCCAGTATAACCAGGCGTACGGCCCAAGCATCCCCGCTGAGCTCTTCGGCTCTTTCAATTTCAACGGCTATTTCACCGGCTCCAGCTACGCCGATTTTTTACTCGGCTATCCGCTATATGCACGCCGGGCCGGCTATCGGGGAGACAAGAACAAGCACGGCACCGACATGGCGCTGTACTTTCAGGATTCCTGGCGCCTGGCGCAAAAGGTCACCTTCGAGTGGGGAGTCCGGTACGAGCGGCAGTTTGCCTCAGTCGACGACGAGGAGCTGATGTATAACTTCGACCCCAAGACGGGCAACCTGGTCGTCCCGGACAAGGCTCTGACTTCAGGCAAAATCAACCCGCTGTTGCCTTCCAACATCACCGTGGTCAGCGCGAGCACGGCAGGTTTTCCTCAAGCCCTTCGTAATCCGCAAACGGGGAATATCGTGCCGCGCCTGGGTATCGCTTACCGACCCTTCAGCAACACCGTCATTCGCGGCGGCTACGGTATTTTCATAGACGGCTTTGGGACGTATGTTACTGCGCCGCAACAAACCCCTCTGTTCGGCTATGTTGAGGAGTTTCGGAATACAAACAAAAACAATCCGACCTATAAATTCCCCAACCCGTTCGTCGGGACAGGGGCATCGTACGGCGCACTGGACATCGGCACAGTCAGTTACCCGGGTTTTGACATTAACATCAGAAACCCGAGGTTCCACCAGTGGAATCTGACGTTGGAGCGTCAGATTGGTGAAATTGGGGCTCGGCTCTCATACATTGGATCCGCGAGCCGGGATCTGCTTTATCGTCAAAGCCTGAATGTGCCCCAGCCGAGCACGATTCCGTACACCACCTCCCGCAAGCCGTGGCAGCAATACGCCAACGTTTACTATGCGTCAAATGACGGGCTTGGAGTTGGAACGGCGGGCTCCGATTACCACTCGATGCAGTTGGACGTTGAGAAGCGGTTCGGAAGCGGGCTGTTTTTCCAGGGGGCTTGGACCTGGGCCAAGCTGATGGCCGATGTTGAAGACGCGCGGAGCGAGTTCGGCCCGCACATCGAGAATCCATTTGACGTGAGGCGAGAGCGGGCCGAGGAGCAGTATTCACCCCGGCACCGGCTGGTCGGATCGGCGATATGGGAGCTTCCGGTCGGCAAAAGCAGATGGCTGGGAGGAAGCATGCCTGGTTTGCTCGACAAGATTGTGGGGCAGTGGAGCCTGTCGGCCATCTTCCTGCTTCAAACAGGTCAGTTCTACACGCCCTACTTCACGGGAAGGGATATTTCAGGAACCAATCTATCCAGGCCCCAGCACGATGAAGGCGCGCTTCCCGGTCTTCGGCCTGACCGAGTCGCAGACGGGAACGTGCCGGCCGACCAACGCACGCAGCAACGGTGGTACGATGCCTCGGCCTTCGTCATTCCGGCGGCCAACATCGGAAGGTTTGGAAATTGCGGACGGAACGTAATCGAAGGTCCCGGGCTCAACGTGCAACATGCTGCCTTGGGTAAGCGGTTCATCCTCACGGAGGGGACCACACTCTCGTTCCAGATGAACGTCAACAACGTGTTCAACCACACCAACCTGTCGATGCCGAACTCGGCGCTCAACCTGTCGCAACCCCTGAACGTCGGCAAGATAGTCGGAACCCGGGGCGGCCTGGAAAATGGCGGCCCGCGAAACATGAACTTCGAAATGCGGCTGAGGTTCTAGCCCGCACTTCGCGTGAGGTGTGGCGGCGCGGCGGTTGAGTGGCGCGTCTTGAGCGCTCTATCGAAGCCCCGCGCCGCCTAGCTTTTCTCTGTAAACCGCGGCAGCACATTCCACGTCAGCGCAAAACAGAAGGCACTCAAGACCCCCGAGCCGATGATCAGCGAAAATCCGAATGGCCAACCGTAGTTTTGAGCCGCCCAGCCGACTCCCACGCCCGACGCGGTGGCTCCGATGTATCCCCATAACCCCGTAAATCCAGAGGCCGTCGCCGCTGCCTTCTTGCCGGCGAAGTTGATCGCTGCGACGCTGACCAGCATCAAAGGCCCATAAACAAGGAACCCGGACAGGCCGAGCAGCACGGCGTACAGAAGCGCCTGGCCGGGGGGCGCGACCCAGAACCCGTACAGGCTGCCGGAGAGCAGGAGCATGTAGATCGCCATGATCGGACCACGACGGGTCCGGAAGATCCGGTCTGAAATCCAGCCGGCGCTTAACATACCGAGAATGCCCATTACCTCGAAGAATGCCGTGATAAGTCCGGCCTTCCCGATTGAAACGCCTTTGGCCTCGCTGATAAAGGTGGGAGCCCAAGTCAGCGCTCCGTAGCGGGCGACATAGAGGAAACAATTGCCGAAAGCGACAAACCAGACGTAACGGTTGTTCAGGACGCTCTTGCGCAACGTCTCGATCGCCCCAGACTGTCGCTCAATCGCATCCAGCTTCGCGGGCTCGATCACATCGCGGCGGTACTTCTCCACCGGTGGCAGGCCCATGGATGCCGGCACATCCCTCAAGCGGTTGAACAGGAAAAAGGAGAAAAACACGGCGAAGATTCCGGGAAGCAGGAAGACGTACTGCCATCTCTCACCAACCGGCCAGCTGATCTGAACGATGTACCCAGAGACGATCAGAACAGTCGCCGCCCCGACCTGGTGCGAGCACCCATACACGCTGAAGATACGCCCGTGTTCCGAAGGTGAAAACCAATGGCTCAGGAGACGGGCGCCGGGTGGGAAGCCCATGCTCTGGAACCAGCCGTTAAGAAGCCACAGACCGGCCAGAACCATCAGCGATGTCTGCAGCCCAAACAAGATGTTGGTGAGCCCCGACAAGAGCAGACCGAACGCCATAAAGAAGCGCGGATTGGTCCGATCAGCCAGAATCCCGTTTCCGAACTTTCCGACCCCGTAAGCAATTTGAAGCAGTGAAACGATCAGCCCGAGCTGCGTCTTCGAGTAGCCGAGCGACTGCTCCATGGCCGGAAGCGCCATCGAGATGTTAACGCGGCATAGATAGAAAACGGCATAAGCCAGGAAGCTGCTGTAGAGAATGCGCAGGCGCCAGTATCGGTAGAGCCGATCGACCTCCGCCTCGTCCGTCACCAGAAGTGCGGCGGGTGACGTGGCTTTCAGCTTCTCAAGGACTGAAGAGACCGACATAATTCTTCATCCTTTGCGGCACCGTTCGTCTAGCCCAATCGATTGCGCTCGGGGCTTTTATCGTGGCCGGACTCTCCAGAGTCCGGCAGCCGGGCCGCCCGGCCCGGCCAGAATGAACGAACCGCAGTCAGGCGTCGATTCTTTATCTTCGCCGGGCTCCAGCCCGGCTGCCGGACTCTGGAGAGTCCGGCCACGATAAAAGCCCCCGGCACAATCGATAGTGCCAAACGCTTACTCTTCTCCCCTCTTCCTCAACCGCTTCTCCATGTATTCCACCACGGCCTCGAAAGACTCGGGTTTCTCGGGAAAAGCCGAATCCAGATCGAGGGCCAGGGAGCGTTTGAAGAACGCGGTCGTTGCATCAGT
>RPQK01000401.1 GCA_003819755.1 Acidobacteriota bacterium
GTCCCGAAGGCGCTCGATGTCGCCGTCAAGTTCGGACCAGAGAAGTTCGGGTGGTTAAAGGCATTTAGCGCTTCGCACCTGAACTGCAACGACTTTCCTTCCGTGATCAGGGTGTTCTTGATGATCGAGAGGTCGATGTTGTTCAGATTGTCGGCTCGCAGCCAACTGAACCGCAGCGGCAACGTCCTCAGGTGGTTCGCGTACTGCTTGGCGGATGCCTTCTCGAAGCCCGCATCGGTGTTAAACCACCTTTCGCGCTTCTGCTGGTCTGACGACAACGTCACGTTCTCCCAATTTCCATTGAGAATGAGGTCCCCCCAGTTCCCGATCGGCCGGGCGCTCTGTATCGCATACATGCCCTGCACCTGCCACCCACTGACAATCCTGGACAGCGCCGGGTGAACGTCCGAGGCAAGCATTTTGCCTCTGCCGAACGGCAATTCCCAGATCCCGGTGACCGACAGACGATGGGGTGTGTCATGGTCGGAAATCATCTCGGTCGGGTTCAGGTCTCCCGCGTTCAATAATTCCGTGGCCTGCATAAATTTCGAGAACGTGTAGCTGGCCATTACGGTATAGCCCTGCGAGAACCGCTTCTGAAGGTTGGTTTGCAGGGAGTGGTACCAGGAATACCCCTCGCTGGTCCACACATTGACGGCGTCGAAGTGCGGATACGGCACCATCAACCTCGTGCGGGCGATGTTGGTCCCGCGAAGGGCGCTGATCGCCGTCGTGGGGAGCAGGTTATAGAACGGGTTGGGGACGTTCGCCGTCAGGTAGTTGTTTCGGGTGTCGTCCCGTACCGGGCTCGTGCTCAGATACTGGCTCGGGAGCGCGTTGATATTGCGGGTCCCTGACAAGGGCAGATGTACGCCTTTGTTGCCTACATATGCGATGTCAAAGACAAATCCCTGACCGATTTCTCGCTGAATACCCAGCTGCCACCTGCCGTTCCAGGGGGACGACGGGTTTTCGAGGAACGGGCTGATGCCTTGTCCGACGAAGGTGAAAGTGCCGTCAGCCGCACCCTTCGGCTCGACCAGGCCGCCCTGGAACGGGTTCGCCAAGGTCTCAATAAAAGTTAGACCATTGTCGAGCGTGACATTCATCTGGGTGTTCGCGCTGAACCCATGCTGGACGACGTCACTCCGTCGTTGCCCAAGGAACCCGTAGAAAACGCCCGCACCGCCTCGGAGTACGGTCTTGTCGTTGATCTTGAAGGCAAAACCGAGTTGCGGGGCGAAATTTTTCTTGGGACTGTTATACATCCCGCGCGGCTCCCCTCCAACGCCCGGGAATGTCAGACCGCCACTGACGTTGAGCGTTGACACTTCCGGTGTGGGGTTCTTGGCGTATGCGGCCTGGACAGCCGCCGCGAAAGGCTGGCTCGCCGACAGATCGAATCCCCGAACGCTTCGGTCGAACCGCTCGGTCAGCGGGCCCTCGTATTCCCAACGCAATCCGAGATTCAGCGTCAGCCGGTCGTTGACCTTCCAGTCGTCCTGGAAGAACAGCCCCCAGTTGGTCGACTGCTCGGCATAGCTGGCATTGCGGGCGACATAGCTGCCCGGGCTCGGAAGTCCAAGCAAGAGCGCCGCCACCGACTGGCCGAGACTCGAAGGCGCAGTCGCAGAGTTGTCCTTGGGGCCGCGCGTCCAGTTCGAGTCGAAGTTGAACACGCCGGTCATGTCGTTGCCGGAGAAGATGTCGTTCTCGCGGTAGGCGCGGAACTCAATTCCGGTCTTGAGGGCATGGCTGCCCTGCATTTTGTTCACGGTCGCGGCAAGCACGTGAGTGTCAACCGGCCGCCACTCTCCGCCGATCCCGGTGCCTGTGTAGCCGGTCATGTTAATGCGCGGGAATCGCCGAATGCTTTCGGGAATAGCGTCGTTGTAAGCCTTCGGAAATCCGAGCGTGGTTATATCCATGCCGTCCGCGCCAGGATTTCCCATGATGACCCGGATGAACCGGTTATAGCCGTACCGGGTGTTGAGAACCATGGTCGGGGAAAGGGTATTGACATAGTCGATCCCACCGGCTCGTGACAGGAACTGAAACCACTCGCCGGAGGCGACGCTGTGCAGGTAGTTGTTGTAGTTGCTGTCTCTCTTGTAGAAACGCGCGTTCATGGCCAGCCGCTGGCTGCTGCTCAGCTGGTGGTCGCCACGGAATGAGTGAGTGTAATAGGTGATGGTCTCAGGAAGACTCGGCTCCACCATGTTGTTCTGGCCGACGTTGTTGGCCAGCTCGGGCGACACCGGATCCGGGTAATACTCCAGGATCTTCTTGCCGATAGGATTGATCAGGCTAGCCGGAATGATGTTTCCGGCAAATGGATCCTGCTCGTATCGGCCGCCGGCGATTGCCCTTCGTGTAAAAGGATTGTAGATCTGGTAGGAAGCGCCGCCCGCCGTCAGAAGGTCGGAGAAGTCGCCGGTTTTCATCTTGGCCGTGGGCACGGTCGGCGTGCCGTTGTTGTTTCGGGGTCGGGTCTCATGAATGGCCTCGTAGCCCCACATGATGAAGGTCCGGTTGCGGCCGTCGTACAGCTTGGGCAGGTAGACCGGTCCACCGAACGAGCCTCCCCACCGGTTGTATTGCGTCTCGGTCTTGCCTTTGTTAGAGGCGTTGTTGAACCACTCGTTAGCGGCCAGCCGCATCGGAGCGCCGGCCCAGTACGCCGTCCCGTGGATGTCGTTTGAACCCGATTTCAAAACGATGTTGGCGACGCCTCCTTCGGTGTTGCCGAACTGGGCATCGTAGGTTGCGGTCTGCACTTTGAACTCGGCCACGATGTCCGTGGGCGGAACATAGGCGGCAATCACCTCATTGGCGTTCGCCGTCGCGGTGCTCGGAACGCCATCGATCATGACGTCGCTTCGGTTGGCACGTGTGCCGTTGATTGAGTAACCGACGATATGGGTCGGTTCGAACGGACGGTTCAAGGTCGCCGACTGATTGTTCCACGAAGCCCCGGCAGCCAGGCCTATCAGCGCGTATGGATTGCCGTGGGCCAGCGGCAGGTCAGCAACGCGCCGGGAATCGACCACCTGGCCCATTGACGCCGACGCGGTGTTCAACAAGGGAGCGTCACCGGTCACGGTGATCACCTGTTGGACTTCCCCGACTTCGAGCGTCACGTTCAGCTCGATACGGTCATTGACCCGCACCTGCAGGTCGTCGTGCACGTGTTTCTTGAAACCGGTCAGCTCGACGGTCACCTGATAAGCGCCTGGGATCAGGTAGGGCACCTGATAGAAGCCCTCATCATTAGTCAGGACCGCCGATTTTGTTCCCATGGCCTTGTTGGTAATCTCCACCGCGGCGCCGGGAACGACTCCTCCGCTCGTGTCAATGACTTTGCCGACGATCGTGCCCCGGGCTTCCTGCGCCAAAAGTGGCCCTTGCCACGCGGCGAGCGCCGTCAAGACGACGAAAGCCAACAGCAGACTCCAGCTCTTCTCGAATCGCATAGCTCCTCCTACGGGTTGAGAATCAAGCTGCGGCGCGGTTTGTCGGTCGGCGCCGCGTACTCGGCCTGGGATGCCGTTGCTCTCGCCCCTGTGCGTGATTCTTCGAGTGGAGTATCAGCGAGGCGAAAAGCGAGGGCAAGAAAAGGGTAGAAGCGTGAACATGTTTTGTAATGCGAAAAGACGAGGGTAGTCGTCTATTGTGCGGCTAGCCGATCTGGGGGTTAGCTCTGAAGCGGCGGGGATCGGTGGCTTTTTGCCATGCGAAAAAACCAGCCGGCCTGGGCGGCGGTGATTGGGTGCTGAAGGGGTGAAGGCGTACAACAGGATTGGAGTCGCGAAGGGACGAAGGCCACGTAGCCCCGGATTCCCTCACCCCGTCGGGGTCCGGTCGTCCGGGGCTACGTGGCCTTCGTCCCTTCGCGACTCCAATTCTGCCCCGAATCTTGTCACCCTTTCACCCTCGTCCGGTTGGTTGCCTTGCTACTTCGATTCGATTTACCTCTCAAACACGTGCTGGCCGGACCCCACATCCCGCAACAGGATGTACTGGCCGGCGACTTCTCCCTGCCGGGTCTTGCCGTCGACTTTCACCCGGGTGCCGTCCGGCGGCCCTTTCGGGACGTAGACGTCAGCTCGAGTGTTGCAAGGCAGCGTCAATTTCATCCTGAACGCTTTACCCGCCTCCCAGTCAACCGAGACTCGGCCTGATTGTGTCGGTATTTGGCCTCGAGCAAAAGCCAGCCCTGCGACGTGCGGGCGGATCCGCAGCCGAGCGGCCTGAGGGCTCATGATCCTCACGCCGAGAATATACTCCTGAAGCGCGAGGACGCCGGCATTGGCGCCGTATGCATGCGACTCACTCGCCCCTCGTCCGTCCGGGCGACTGTTCCGGCCGAGCCAATGCTCATACGTGAAAGTGCCGCCATCGTTCAGGGTGTAGGCAAAGTTCCGTCCTTTTGGGTTGAGCAGCCATTCCATCAGGGATTCGTCCTGGTCATTGTCGCCGTACGCCTGCACGAGATATCGGGCGAGAATGGGTCCCGTCGTATGGCCGCCCCTCTTGACCGCAGCCCTAGCCCCCTCGCGCCTTTCAGCAGCCGCCAGCCCGTGTGCGAGCATCATGGCGTTGGCCTGTTGCGAGGCGTGGCGGCTCTTGCTTCCGTCAGCATTGAGGCCGTCTATATAGGCCTGCTGGGTGTCATCCCAAAGCCGGCTCTCAATCGCGGCCTTTATGTCGGCGGCGTATTTTTCAAACCGCGCCGCTACCGGCTCGACATTCAGTTCTCGGGCCAGGCGTGCGATGTCGGTGTAATCGAGCCAGGCGTTAATGCTCATGATTGTGCGCTGGCTGGTTCCCATGTCGTAACCGTAGCGTTCCGGCCAATCGTTGATTCCGCCGCCGTAGCCCGGGTCGTTTCCGAGGTCAACGAGCCCAGTCGTCTTGCTTTCGGTCCTCTTGACGTATTCCCCGACTTTGACGAGCGGGTCGAACACCTCGCGCATCAGCTCCTGGTCGCCGGTTTCGAGGTAGTATTCCCAGGCCCAGAAGGCAAAACTCTGAGTCCAGTCGGGAATGTCCCTTTTGCCGTCACCGTTGGGGTAAACGGCGTTGACTTTCCCCGTGTCCTGGTGGAATTTCGATTGAGATTGTGCAAATTCCCGAAGACCCTGTCGGGACAGCAACCGCTCCGCGAAGGTCTTCATACAGCCGATCGATATCTGGTATGCGTCGTAAGTAAACTGTCCCTGCTCGCGCGTGGGGGTGTCGACAAATTGCTCGTGAGACCCGAGCATCAAAGACCGTTTGATCAGTTCCCAGGTGCGGTTGAGAGTGGCGTCGGAACACTCGAAGGAAGAAGCGCTGCGGTCAACCCGGTTATGGCGCACAATCATGCGGATGGAAGTGCCGTCAAATGCCGGCGGGGCGTCCTCGATCTCCAGGTAGCGAAAGCCAAGATACCAGTAAGGCCGGAAACTCTCGGCGCCGCCTCGCAGCGCATAGCGGTAATCCATTCGCGTGTCCTGCGCGTATCCTTCGAGCGTCCCATCCGGTTTGGTGCGATAGTCAACTTTGATCTTGACGGTCTGACCCGGTTGGCCATCCTTGAACCCGATTGACGGCATCCCGCTGTAAACCTTCCCGAAATCGGCCACGACGTGCCCCGGACCGATTCGGGTCACGTTAGCGGGGGCGATTTCGTACTCGTCAAGTGAAGTTTCCTGGGCGATCAGGGGCCCGGTCCAGGGGCTGGTTGGGTGTCGCCCAATCTCCCGGGCCGTCTCCCAGCTGCTGTCGTCGTATTTCGGCAGGTTCCAGCCAACGGGATGACGCCTGCCGTCAATCGATTCTGCGGGTATCCCCTCGCCATTTCGGAAGTTCTTCCGCGAGATCTTCCCCTGGGGCACCTCCCACTCGCCGGGACGTACCTTCCATGAGTTGTCGGTCGAGACGACCAGAGAAGTCCCGTCCGTGAAGTCGATAGCAGCCTGGAAAAGAAGACCCCAGCGACCGTACGGCCGTCCCTGACCGGACCCATACCAGTGACAAAGGAATCCAAAGGCGATTTCGGCGTCAGGGCGGAGAAAGGGACTCAGGTCGAAGGTCTGGTAATACTGGTATTCCGGGTAGGCAAAGTTGGGCCCTTTTCCGACCAGGCTGCCGTTGACGAAGAATTCCTGACGATGCGCCGCGCTCACGTAAGCCCGGGCACGAAGAATCTTCTTCTCAGGAAGCCGCACGGCTTTCCGGAAGTAGACGTAGTCTTCCGACTCATCCTGGTTGTCCGGCCAGATCCAGCTGGCGGTCCAGTCCTCGTTGGCCAGCAGCCCCATTTCAAAACGGAAGATCGCCGACCATGGACCCGCCTCGTCGCGTGAGTTCCAGGTTCGAACCTGCCAGAAGCAAGTCTGTCTTGACCGGAGCGGTTGCCCATCATAACGGATCCCGGCCAGCCGACTGCTCGGGATCTTGCCGGACGTCCAAAGGTCTGGTTTCTTCAGACGGTCCTCCGAGGAGGCGACGCGGATCTCATACGCCGACTGGGCCTCGCCCGGCCTGGAATCCTGAGGAAGCCAGGAGAAGAGCGGCCTCGGCGTTCCTACTCCGATAGGGTTGGTGCGGTCATTGATGGCGAGTTGCTGCGGTGCCAACGGCTTGGCCTGCATCTGAAGCATCAGGCCCGCAAAAAGGATCAGACCCAGGACGAGGTGACGTTTCCGGTTCATGGCCCCGGATGGTAAAGGCAGGAGGGAGGTCTGTCAACGATAGCGGGACCCCGTGGACGCGTCACGCCCAATTTAAGTGCGGGGCCATGGCTGCACTTTATACACATCTTGGAACCAGCGAGGTTCGTGATCGCGGGATGCGGCAACGTAGGGTGGGTTTCGAACCCGCCCGGTGCTTTTTCAGGGCGGGTTGAAACCCACGGGGATGAAGCGCGCCCGCCCGGGCGCATGGGTGCTCCGATGCCGTGAGTTTCAAACCGCCCTGAAAAAGCACCGGGCGGCTTCGAAACACACCATAA